>NZ_JBSHHY010000011.1:0-18182 GCF_053618675.1 Streptomyces sp. NPDC055632
GCCGGGACCCGATCGGGTCCCGGCCCTCGGCCGTGCGCCTCCGCCCCCGGAGGCTTCTTTCAGAGCCCTCTGCGGGGCCCCGGCGGCAGCGCCGGCCGGGGGGCCTGCGGAGGAGGCGGCGACGGCGCCTGCGCCGCCCACGCCGCGGGCGGCGCCGCGTGCCTCCGCCCGGTCCCGCCCGCGCCCGGCATCGTCGTGCCGAAGGCCCGGAAGGCCAGTCCCTCCTCGCCGCTGCGATCGCCCGGCAAGGTGCGGAACGACCGGCGGTACTCCGAGTACAGCGCGTCGTAGATCGGCGTGGGCGAAGGGCCCGCCGCGACGTCCGACACGGGGCGCATGGAGGGGATCTGACTCGGATGCGGCGGGGAGAAAGGGTCGTATGGGTGCACGTAGGTGCCAACGACCCCGCCGCCCGTCGGATGCGGGCGGCTCTCCGAATGGGCCGCCCGCCGCGGGCGCGGCACGGTCGGAGCCCCCGGTCCCGGCGTCCCCCGCTCCGCCGGCACGCCGGCGACCCGCACCCACCCCGAGCCCCGCCGCGCGTCCCCGGTCACGTGCCGGCCAGCGGCATCGCGGCGGCCACCAGGCGCCCGTTCGCGGCGGCCTTCTCCAGGGCGTCGCGCAGCAGGTCCTCGCGCGGCTGCTGGCCGATCGAGCCCACCGGGGCGGCGAAGACCAGGACCGTGTGCGACTTGTTGGCCGCCGCGCGCCAGCCCTCGGTGACCTGGAGCGGCTGGTGCGCCTGCCACCAGGCGGCCTGCCCGGCGCCGCCCGGCCCCGGCTGGAGCACCGAGTGGAGCTGGCCCATGGCGACCAGGACCGACCAGCCCGGCAGCACCACCGGCGTGGTGTCGAGGTCCATGACCTGCTGGAAGCCCTGCTCGGCCAGGAGCGGCAGGAACTCGTCGACGAGGCCGTCCGACCCCGGGCGGGCCACCGGGGCGGTCGGCTCCACCACCAGGGCCGGGTGCAGCTCGCCCCGGATCAGGACGAGCCCGCTGGTGACCCCGAGGACGGCCTGCTCCGGGTGGGAGGCGGAGAGCGCGTCGGCGGCGTCCGAGGCCGTGATGGAGGCGACGGCGCCCTGGAGCTGCTCCTCCGCGACCCGGACGACCTGCGACGGGATGCAGCTGGCGTGGGCGAAGGCGAGGACCGCCGTCTCCTCGCCGACGAACAGCACCGTGCTGGTGCGCTCCTGCTCGGAGTCCCCCGGCGTGCGGCAGGAGGTGCAGTCGTAGCTGCCCGGGGCGTTGTCGCCGTCGAGCAGCCGGTCGGCTTCTTCGTCGCCGATCTCGGCGCGTACGTCCTCGCTGACGTCGAGCATGCGCGGCACGGGGGGCTCCCTGGACTCGGTACGGGCGGACGCCGGGCCGTTCCCGGTCGTCTCATGCCGAGTTCAACGGGCCAGGCTCGGCCGGGGTCACGCGCGGATGCGGGGCAAGTTGCCGCCGGGGCCCGGGGCGGGAGGGTGCCGCCGACCGGGTGGGGCGCCGGTGGAGTACCGCGCGGCACGGGCCGGGGAGGCCGGGAGGCTGCCTAGCCTGCGTCGATGTCGAAGATCAGATTTTGGACAGCCGGTTCCCTCGCGGCGGCCTCCGCGGCCGCGCTCCTCACCCTGGCCCCGGCCCCCGTCCAGGCGCAGGCACGGCCCCAGGCCCCCGCCCAGGCCCGGGAGTCCGTCGCCGCGGCCCGTGGTACGGCCACCGCACCCCGTACGGCCGCCGCCACCGCGCCCCGTACGGCCGCCGCCACCGCAGCCCGTACGGCCGCCTCCTCCGTGCCCGCGTACGCCTGCGCCCAGGACCAGTGGCCGTGGGGCTGCGTCGCCGAGTGCGAGAGCAGCGGGCGCTGGCACGCCAACACCGGCAACGGCTTCTACGGCGGGCTCCAGTTCTGGCAGCCGACCTGGGTCGAGCACGGCGGCCTCGCGTACGCCCCGCGCGCCGACCTGGCCACCCGCGCGCAGCAGATCCAGGTCGCCGAGGAGGTGCTGCGCACCCAGGGCTGGGGCGCCTGGCCCGTCTGCTCCAAGCGGTACGGCCTGAGCGGGCGCGTCCACACCGTCGAGCCCGGCGACACCCTCGGCTCGATCGCCCGCCGCTTCGACGTCGAGGGCGGCTGGCAGGCGCTGTACGCGGCGAACAAGAGCCTGATCGGGGCCGATCCGAACCGGATCACCGTCGGCACCATGCTGCGCATCGCCCCGCTCTGACGCTCCCGCCCGGGCGGGCCCCGGTGTCCGTCCGCCCGGGCGCACGAGCGCCGCCGCCTCCCCGGCAAGTACAGTCGGGCGACCGATCAACTGACCGGGGGGAACCGGCAGCGCGATGCGCATCTCCTTTCTGCTCCACAACGGCTACCACTACGGCGGCACGATCCGCACGACCTACACGCTCGCCGAGGAACTGGCGGAGCGTCACGAGGTCGAGATCGTGTCGGTGTTCCGCCACCGCGACCGCCCGCTGCTCGACCTGCCCGCCGGGGTGACCCTGCGCCACCTCGTCGACCTGCGGAAGGAAAGCCCCGGGTACGACGGGGACCACCCCGACTTCCACCGTCCCGCCCGGGTCTTCCCGCGCGGCGACGGACGCTGGAAGCAGTACAGCGCGCTCACCGACGCCCGGATCGGGGAGCACCTGCGCGGCGTGGAGGCCGACGTCCTCGTCGCCACCCGGCCCGGGCTCAACGTCCACCTCGCCCGGCAGGCCCGGCGCGGGCCCGTCCTGATCGGCCAGGAGCACCTGACCCTGGACGGCCACACCTACCGGCTGCGCCGGGACATCGGCCACGAGTACGCGCTCCTCGACGCCGTCACCACGGTCACCGAGGCCGACGCCCGCGCCTACCGGAAGCTGGGGCTGTCCGGCGTACGGATCGAGGCCGTGCCCAACAGCGTGCCCGCGCCCTCGCTGCCGCCCGCCGACCCGGCGGCGAAGACGGTCGTCGCGGCGGGCCGGCTGACCCTGGTCAAGCGGTACGACGTGCTGATCGACGCCTTCGCGGAGGCGACGGGGGACCACCCCGACTGGAAGCTGCGGATCTACGGCTCCGGGGACGCCGTCCAGAACCTCAGGGCGCCGCTCGCCCGGCGGATCGAGGAGCGGGGCCTCGGGGGACGGGCCTTCCTCATGGGGTCGGTCACCCCGCTGGAACCGGAGTGGGTCAAGGGCTCGATCGCCGCCGTCACCTCCCGGCGCGAGTCCTTCGGCATGACGATCGTGGAGGCGATGCGCTGCGGCCTCCCGGTGGTCTCCACCGACTGCCCGAACGGGCCGCGCGAGATCATCGAGGACGGGGTCGACGGGCGGCTCGTGCCGGTCGACGACGTGGCGGCGGTCGCGGGAGCGCTGCGCGAGCTGATCGAGGACGACGAGCTGCGGGCGAAGACGGCGCGGGCGGCCCTCACCGCCTCCGAGCGCTTCGACCCCGCCCGGATCGCCGCCCGGCACGAGGAGCTCTGGAGGGAACTCCTGGACCGGGGCGCGGGCCGGCGCACGCACTCCCCGGCGCGGACGGCGCTCCACCGGGGCGTGGGCCGGGCCGTCGACGCCGTCTACGCGCAGAAGGCGAGGGCGGGCCGGCTGGTCCGCCGCTTCCGCTGAGGCGGGCGGGAGAGCCCGGCAACCCGCGTCAGGGCCCGTATCGAGGACCGTAGCTGTCCGCGAGGGCTGTCAGACTCGGGCGCATGTTGGAGACCTCCGCACGGCTGCTGCGTCTGCTCTCACTGCTCCAGGCCCACCGCGAGTGGTCCGGGGCCGATCTCGCCGACCGGCTCGGCGTCACCCCGCGCACCGTGCGGCGGGACGTCGACCGGCTGCGGGAGCTCGGCTACCCCGTGCACGCCAGCCCCGGCACCGGCGGCGGCTACCAGCTCGGGGCCGGGGCCGAGCTGCCGCCGCTCCTCCTCGACGACGAGGAGGCCGTGGCGGTCGCGGTCGGTCTGCGCGCCGCCGCCGGGCAGGGCGTCGAGGGCATCGGCGAGAGCTCGGTGCGCGCCCTGGCCAAGCTGGAGCAGGTCCTGCCGGGCCGGCTGCGGCGGCGCGTCGGGGCGCTGAACGCCTTCACGGTGCCGCTGCTGCGCACCCCGGACGAGCGGGTCGACCCGGAGGTCCTCACCGACCTCGCCCACGCCTGCCGGGACAGCGAGCGGGTCCGCTTCGCCTACCGGGACCACGGCGGCTCCGCCACCCGCAGGAGCGTGGAGCCGCACCGGCTGGTCTGCACCGAGCGGCGCTGGTACCTGGTCGCCTGGGACCTGGACCGGGCCGACTGGCGTACGTTCCGGGTGGACCGGATCGAGCCCACCCCGCCGCACGGCCCCCGCTTCCCGCCCCGCGAACCGCCCGCCGAGGACCTGGCCGCCTACGTGGCGAAGGGCGTGTCGAGCAGCGCCTACTCCACGGAGGGGACGGTCCGGCTGCTCGTGCCGCTCGCCGAGGCCGCAGCCGCCGTCGGCCCGCTGCACGGCGTCCTGGAGGCCGACGGCGACGGGACCTGCCTGCTGCGCACGGGGGCGCACGGACTCGACGTCCTGCTGATCCACGTGGCGATGCTGGGCTTCGACTTCGAGGTGGTCGAACCGCGGGAGCTCACCGGGCGGGTCCGTGACCTCAGGGACCGGCTGTCCCGCGCCCTCGACCGCACGGAGGGCGGGTCCGGTACGGACTCCTGACGCGCGCGCCGGGGTGTTCGGGCGGCGTAAGCATTGTGTAAGGAAAGGGTGAGTGCCCCGCGCGGGCGCCGCCCGGGCAATTCGGGAAGTCCGCGCGGCGAGCGGGAATTGTCCGTCTCCTATCGGTGCTTCCCGGCCCCGGACGAGAACTGCCGGACGTTCCCGGTAAAGCACCGGAGAAGTGCCGGAGAAGTGGTGGGGAAGCGGCGGGTAACCGCCCTTCCGGGGAGCGCGGGGTGCGGCAAACGGATGTCGAGGACTTGTGACACAAGCGTGACCGGCAAGGGACTAACGTGAGGTTCATGGCACCCACATCGCGCACTCCCGAACAGCCCGGCGACGCTCCCGAGTCCTATGTGGGCCTCGGTGCGGAAGGCGCCGAACAGCTCGCCAGGACCCGCGGCTGGAGCGTCGTCCGCTCCCTGCCGCCCGGCTCGATCATCACCATGGAGTACCTCTCCGGGCGCATCAACTTCGAGGTCCAGGACGGCACCGTCACCCGCTGCTGGCTCGGCTGACACCCGGCCCCGCGCACACGGAAGGGCCCCGGCCGACCCGGCCGGGGCCCTTCTCCGCGTACGAGCCCGTACGAGTTCGTACGAGCCCGTACGAGTCCGTACGGGGGTTCCCGCGAGGGGGAGGTGCGGGGGCTCAGCCCCTCGTCGCCGGGGTGCGCCGGCCGCCGGCCACTCCCACGGGCTCCCGGACCGGCTCCTCGGGGCCGGGCGGGCGCGTCGGGAAGAACCCCGGCCGGGGTCCGCCGGACGCCACGGGCAGCGAGGGCACGAGCCGCCGCCGGTCCCGCAGCCGCTCCCGCAGCCGGTCGCGCGCGGCGAGGATCCAGGACTCCGCCACGGCCAGGACCGGCTCGCACCAGGGCAGCGCGAGCAGGACGAGGAGGCCGGCCGCCCAGCCGAGCAGGACGTCGCTCAGCCAGTGCGTGCCCAGGTAGACGGTGGTGAGGCCGACGCCGAGCGCGACCACGGCGGAGAGCGCCGACAGATAGCGCCGGGCCCGCGGGGTGGTCGCCAGGTAGGCCAGGATTCCCCAGGTCACGACCGCGTTGGCGGTGTGGCCGGAGGGGAATATATCGCCGCCCGCGAAGAGCTCGGCGGAGCCGACCTGCGTCGCGTAGTGGGGTCCGAGGCGGCCGAGTCCGAGCTTGACCGAGCCGACCGAGACGTTGAGCAGCAGGAGGGCGGCGCCGAGACACAGCAGGGGGCGCAGGGTGTGCTGGCGCCAGGAGCGCCAGCCCAGCCAGGCGGCCACCATGACGGCCGTGGGGCCGCGCTGACCGAGGACGACGTAGTAGTCGAGGAAGGCGTGCAGCTCCGGCCACTGCTGGTAGGGCCGGAACAGCATGATCTTCCAGTCGAGGGTCACCAGCCAGGTCGACAGCAGGACGGCCACGACGATGGCGAGATAGAACGCCGACGTCCCGCCGAAGAGGGCGAGACGCGTGCGGGTCATCCCCGGGACCTCTATCTTCGGCGGTTCCGGCTCCCGGTCCAGCCGGGCAAAGATGTCGGTACGCACCCAATCGACGTTACAGGGAGTGAGAAGCCGACCCCGTCAAACCGCTCCCTTCGTGATGACGATGTGATGTGGAGTAGGTCTCAGGGGGACTCTCATTACCGGCGTCCGTCCGGAAATCGGATGACCTGCGGACCCATTCCCCGAAGGGGCATTCCGGAAGAATGTTTGAACGTGAGGGAATTCCTCCGAACGGGCGTCCGCGTGGAATTCCGTACGCTCCGGGGACCGGCCCGAGTGGCGTACGCCACACCCGGAGCCCGGACGGGGTGAGAGCTGCACCACGCGCTCGACGGTCGACCTCGCGTACGCTGGCGGCTCGCTCGCCCGTCGATGCCGGGCCGCTCCGGGGAGGCAACCCCTGGTCGGGGGCCCACCGAGCGCGAGAGTTCCACCGGGAGGTACGTACATGTCGCGGACGAACACGGCCCCAGCACGACCTCGTGCCGCCGCGGGCGGTGGTGCCAACCGCTGGGTCGTCCTCGTCGTCCTCTGCGTCAGCCTCCTCCTGGTCGCCCTGGACGCGACCATCCTCCACGTCGCCGTCCCCTCGCTCACCGAGGACCTGCGCCCCGGCTCCACCGAGCTGCTCTGGATCGTCGACGCCTATCCCCTGATCTGCGCCTCGCTCCTCATCCTCTTCGGCACCCTCGGGGACCGGGTGGGGCGGCGCAGGGTCCTGCTGCTCGGCTACGCGCTGTTCGGCGTCGCCTCCGCGGTCGCCGCCCTCGCCACCGAGCCGTCCGTCCTCATCGCGGCCCGCGCGCTGCTCGGCGTCGGCGGCGCCATGATCATGCCCGCCACGCTCTCCATCCTCCGGGCGGTCTTCCCCGACCGGCGGGAGCGGGCCACCGCCATCGGGGTCTGGACGGCGGTCGCCGCGATAGGCGCCGCCACCGGTCCGGTCCTCGGCGGCTTCCTCGTCGAGCACTACTGGTGGGGCTCGGTCTTCCTCATCAACATCCCGCTGATGGCGCTGATCCTGCCGCTCGGCCGCCGCCTGCTGCCCGAGTCCCGGGGCACCGCCGACGGCCCCTGGGACGTCCTCGGTGCCCTCATGGCCGCGGCCGGAGTGCTCGGCTGCGTCCTCGGCGTCAAGCGCGCCGGGGCCGGCGAACCGCTGCTCGCCCTGCCCACCGCCGGGCCGCTGCTGCTCGGCGCGGTCCTCCTCGTCCTCTTCGTGCGGCGGCAGAGGCGGCGCCCGCACCCGCTGATCGACACGGGGCTCTTCGCCCGTCCCGCCTTCACCACCTCGGTCGGCTGCATCGTCCTGGCCATGCTGGCCCTGGTCGGCCTGGAGCTCATCGCCGTCCAGTACCTCCAGCTCGTCCTCGGCCTCAGCCCCCTGGAGACCGGCCTCCGGCTCCTCCCGCTGACCTTCGCCGCCATGGCGGCCGGCGCCACCGGCTCGTACACCCTGCGCCGGATCGGGCCGCGCCGGATGGTCGGCTGGGGCTTCGTGCTCACGGCCGGCGCGGTGCTGCTGCTCGTCCTCATGGGCGAGCACGACCGGCCGCTGCTGCTCACGGTGGGCTTCGTGCTGCTCGGCTTCGGCCTGCAGACCACGCTCTTCTCGGCGTACGAGTCGATGCTCAGCGAGGCGCCCCCGCGGAGCGCGGGCGGCGCGGCGGCCATCGGGGAGACCTCGTACCAGCTCGGCGCCGGCATGGGCATCGCGCTGCTCGGCAGCGTGATGAACGCGGCGTACGCCCCCGGTCTCAGCGGGATCCCCGGGGTGCCCGAGGAGGCTGGCCGGGCCGCCGCGAACTCGCTCGGCGAGGCCTACAAGGTGGCCGAACAGCTCGGCGGACCGGCCGGCGGCGCCCTGCACCAGGCCGCCCGGCAGTCCTTCGTGAACGGCCTGCACATCACGCTCTGCGTGAGCGCCGCGCTGCTGCTCGCCGGCGCGCTGATGGCCCTGCGCCTGCCCCGCGTCATGGAGTGTCCGGTGGACCCGGAGGGTCCGGACGGTCCGGAGGCGGCGGTGGAGGCCGAGGGCGCGCGGAAGGTCCCGGACGGTCCGGCCCCCGGCGCGGAGCGCGTCGGGAAGGCGGGGTCGCCCGGGGTGTGCGAGCCGCGGGTGCCCGCGACCCGGGAAGCGATCGAGCCCGCCGGCTCGGGGGGACGTCCGGCGCACTGACCCGATCCGTCGGGAGGCGTCCGGTCGGGCCGGCGGACCCGATCAGCTCTGGTTGAAGAAGCCGTCCTGCGGGCGCCGGCCGCCCTCGCTGACGATCTGGGTGTCGGCCGGGGTCAGCAGGAAGACCCGCGTCGCCACGCGCTCGATGGAACCGCGCAGGCCGAAGGCGAGGCCGGCGGCGAAGTCGACGACGCGCTTGGCGTCGTCCGGCTCCATCGCCGTCAGGTTCACGATGACCGGGACGCCGTCCCGGAAGAGCTCGCCGATGCCCCGGGCGTCCCGGAAGCCGTCCGGGGAGACCGTGGCGATCCGGCGGCCCCGATCCTCGGCGGTGTCCGTGGCCACCCGGACCCGGGGGTCCGTCACCCAGGCGTCGCCGCTCTCGGCACCGTCGGCGTACTCGTCGTCGTAGTAACGCTCGTCGTTGTCCTCGACGAGTCCCAGCCAGGCACTTGCCTTGCGCACCGATCCCATCGACGCCTCCTTTCAACGCGGTCACTTGTGGTTCCGCATGTCCCCATCGTCGTCCATGATGCGGATCGCGCGCCAAGCGGATAAGCGCCGTGCAGGGGATTCGTGACGGTACTGGTGCAGAACGTGAGGGGCGTTTCCTGGCGATTCGTCAGGAAACTTGCGGTATGCGGGTCCTGAAGAGGGGCCATGTAGATGAAAATATGAAAGTCGTGCCGGAAGAGTGACGATGGGCGCGTACGGGTGAACGGGGCCGCTCGCTACGATGCCGCGAGGCCGCTCGACGGCCCTCCGTACGGCCTCCGTACGACCTTGCGCACCGCTTTCCGGACGCCTTTCGGGGCGGCCCCGGCCCACGACTCACGGGGGAGTCCTTGTTCGGAATCGTCAGACCCTGCACGCACCGGCTCACCGACCGCCTCAAGGTCGAGTGGACGGCCCACCTCTGCGGCCTCTGCCTGGCGCTCCGCGCCGACCACGGCCAGTTCGCCCGGGTCGTCACCAACTACGACGGGCTCATCGTCTCGGTTCTGACGGAGGCTCAGACCGGAGCCGTGGAGAGCGGGCGCCGCACCGCCGGACCCTGCCCGCTGCGCGGCATGCGGACCGCGCCCGTGGCCCGGGGCGAGGGCGCCAGGCTCGCCGCCGCCGTCTCGCTCGTCCTCGCCTCGGCGAAGGTGCGGGACCACGTCGCGGACCGGGACGGCCTGTTGGCGCGCCGGCCCGTCGCCGCCGCGGCCCGCCGGGTCGCCCGCTCCTGGGACCGGGCCGGGGCCAGGACCGGCCGCGCCCTCGGCTTCGACACCGCCGTCCTCGTCGACGCCGTCGACCGCCAGACCGGCATCGAGGCCCTCGCCGGACCCGGCACGCCCCTGCTCGCCGTCACCGAGCCGACCGAGACCGCGACCGCCGCCGCCTTCGCGCACACCGCCGTCCTCGCGGGCCGGCCGGAGAACGCCGGACCCCTCGCCGAGGCCGGCCGCCTCTTCGGCCGGCTCGCCCACCTCCTCGACGCCGTGGAGGACCAGGCCGCCGACGTGGCGAGCGGCGCCTGGAACCCGCTCACCGCGACCGGCACCTCCCGCGAGGAGGCCCGCCGGCTCGCCGACGACGCCCTGCACGGCATACGCCTCGCCCTGAAGGACGCCCGCTTCACCGACGGGAAGCTGGTCCACGTCCTGCTCGCCCACGAACTGCGCACCTCGGTGGACCGGGCCTTCGGCACGACCACCTGCTCGCACGGGGCCTCCGGCGTCGGTCACGGGCCGGTGCCGGGGAACCCGTACGCGCCCCAGGGGCCCGGGCCCGGCAACCCGTTCGCGCCCGGACCCGGCGGCCCCGGAGGACCGGGCGGGCCCCACGCCCCCGGCCCCGGCGGTCCCGGTGGCCCCGGCGGGCCGTTCCCGCCCGGACCGCCCGGCCGACGCGGGCTGATCGCCGGATGCGCCCTCTGGGTCGGCCTCGCCTGCACCTGCCAGATGTGCTGCGGGACGTACGAGGACCCCTGGAGCCGGCAGCGGCGCGAGGGCCTCTGCGGCCAGTGCGACCCCGGCAACTGCTGTGACTGCTGCGACTGCTGCAGCAACTGCTCCTCCTGCTGCGAGGGGGACGGCTGCTGCGGCGACTGCAGCTGCGGCTGCGACTGCTGACGGGCCGTCGGAGGGATCCCGGCGGGACGCCCCCGCCGGAAGGCCCTCCGCGGGACCCCGCCGGTCCGCCCCCGTACCGCTACTTCTTCGGCGCCGGGATCTCCGGCGGGGAGATCTGCGAGCGCTCGATGCCCGAGCCCGTCACTCCCCACTTCTTCAGGATCCGGTCGTACGTCCCGTCGGCCTTCAGACCGTTCACCGCGGCCTCGAAGGCCGGCGCGAGCGGGGTGCCCTTCTTGAAGGCGAAGCCGACGTCGAGCCGCCGGTACTCGTTGAGGAACTTCATGCCCTTCTGCTGCGTCACCGCGTACCGAAGGCCGTTGATCGTGCTCATCACGACGTCGCTGCGGCCCTGCTGGAGCGCCATCCAGACGGCCCCGGTCTGGTTGTAGACGTCGATCCCGTACGGCTTCTTCCCCGCCTCCGCGCACCGGCCCTTGTTCTTCTCCAGGGTCCGCTCGAAGGTGGTCCCGGCGTCCACCGCCACCCTCAGGCCGCACAGCTGGGTGAGGTCGGTGATCTCCTTCAGCCGGCTGTCGGCCCGGGCCGCGAAGCCCTGCCCGTCGTTGACGTACGTGACGAAGTCGATCGTCTTCCGCCGCTCCTCGGTCACGCCGAAGTTCCCGGTACCCACGTCGTACTTGCCGCTGCCGAGGGCCGGCAGGATCGCCTCGAAGCCGACGGCCTCGCGCTTCGCCTCCAGACCGAGCGCCTTCGCCACGGCCGCGGTGAAGTCCGCGTCCACCCCCACCACGGTCCTGCCGTCGGGCAGGTAGGCCGAGCTGGGCGGAGTGCCGACCGAGGCGGCGACCGCGAAGGAGCCCCGCTGCCGCACGTCGGCGGGGAGCAGCTTCGCCGCGGCCTCGTTCTTCTCCACCCCCGCCACCACGTCCTCGGTGGGCAGCGCGCCCTTCGCCGCGCCCGGGGCGCCCGAGGCCCCGGCCGGCGCGGTCGCGGGCTCGCCGCCCGCGCAGGCGGTGAGGCCGAGCGCGGCGACGGTGATCAGGGCGAAGGCCAGGGTGGTGCGGGCGGGACCGGGACTCGTGCGCGTACTCATGGCTTCGGGTTCTCCAGGAATTTCTCGAACGGCAGCGGGCCGATCGACTCGGGATCGGCGGACACGTCGAAGAGCGGGCGGTAGCCGCTCGCCAGGTAGAGGCCCCTGGCCTCCGGCTGGCGCGGCCCGGTCGTCAGGTAGACGCGGGAGTAGCCGCGGTCCGCGGCCTCCTGTTCGAGCACGGCCAGGACGCGGCGGGCGAGCCCGCGCCTGCGGTGCGCCGAGTGGGTCCAGATCCGCTTCAGTTCGGCGGTGTGCTCGTCGTGACGGCGGTAGGCGCCGCCCGCCACGGGCACGTCCTGCTCCAGGAGGAGCAGGAAGGCGCCGTGGGGAGGGGCGAACTCCTCCGCCGGATAGCGGCTCAGATCGTGCGCCGAGCCGTACCGGGTCGTGTACTCGTACGCCAGCTCGTCGAGGAGCGGGCGCGCCAACGGGTCGTCGGTCGTGGTCCGGCGCACGGACAGCGCGGACTCACGACTGGGCGTGAGAGGCATGTGTCTCTTTCGGGCGAAGAGAACGAAGAAGAGGAAAAGGGGCGAGGGGAGGGGAGCTCAGTGCCGCGCGGGTGAAGGAACCGCCGAGGGCGTCAGGAGGGACACCACGGGCGGGGAGGAAAGAGGAGAAGACGCAGGGGGTCGGCTCAACAGGAAGAGGACCACACGCGACCGAAGTCGATGTGGGAGCGCGTGACCAGCTGCTGCGAATGCATGGGCCCAGTGGAACAGGCATCCGTTTCCCCGTCAACCATCCTGAGACGAACGGCTCATATTCCGGACGGGCTTGACAAGCCTCCGCTCGACGGCCGTAGCCTCACAGGGCGGACACCGGGCTGAGGGGCCCGGTCCCGCGCTCACCGCTCGCCGTGCGTGTGAAGGCGCACCCGTGCGAACGCCCCCGCGCGTTCCCCGTGCGAACGCCCCGGCGTTCCCCGCACCGACGCCCCGGGCGTTCCGTGTGCACTCCCGTGTTCGATCCGCCCCCTGGCATCCACGGAGCCTTCGCATGTCGACACCCCTCGCCACCCTCGCCAAGGAGGCCGCGGCCCCGCCGCCAGCCGAACCGGCCCTCCGGATCGTCCCCACCCGCCGCGCCGGCCAGTGGACCGCCGCCGTCGCCGTGCTCGTCCTGCTCGCGCTCGGCCTCGTCTCGGTCGTCCGCAACAAGGCCTTCCAGTGGGACGTCGTGGCGCAGTACTTCACCTCGGCGTCCGTCCTGCGCGGGCTCGGGCTCACCCTGTGGCTGACCGCCCTCGTGATGGTCCTCGGCTTCGTCCTCGGCACCCTGCTCGCCGTCTGCAGACTTTCCGCCAACCCCGTGCTGCGCGCGGTCAGTTGGGGCTACATCTGGTTCTTCAGGTCCACGCCGATCCTGGTCCAGCTGCTCTTCTGGTTCAACATCGGCATGCTGTACCCGCAGATCCTCGGCGTGAACACGGTCAACCTGCTCGGCCCCGTCGCCGTCGCCGTCATCGGCCTCACCCTGCACGAGGCCGCCTACGCCGCCGAGGTCGTCCGCGGCGGCATCCTCTCCGTCGACCGGGGCCAGATCGAGGCCGCCGAGTCCCTCGGCCTCGGCCGGTGGCGCCGGCTCTCCCGGATCGTCCTCCCGCAGGCCATGCGCGCCATCGTCCCGCCCGCCGGGAACATGCTGATCGGCACCCTCAAGGGCACCTCGATCGTCTCCGTGATCGCCGTCCAGGACCTGCTCTACTCCACCCAGCTCGTCTACCACCGCACGTACGAGATCATCCCGCTGCTCCTCGTCGCCACCCTCTGGTACGTCGCCGTCACCTCGGTGCTGAGCGTCGGCCAGTACTACGTCGAGCGGCACTACGCCCGCGGAACGGGCGGTGCCCGATGAGCACCCGCCCCTCCCTCGTCGTCGTGGGCGCCGGGCCGCGGGGGACCGGCTTCCTCGAACGGCTCGCCGCCAACCTGCCCGAGCTGTACGGCGACCGGCCCCTCGACGTCCACCTCGTCGACCCGCACCCGCCCGGCCCCGGCCGGATATGGCGCACCGAACAGTCCCCGCTGCTCTGGATGAACTCCCAGGCCGAGGACGTCACGATGTTCACCGACGAGACCGTGGAGCTCGAAGGCCCCGTCCGGCCCGGACCCACCCTCGCCGAATGGGCCGGCATCGACGGCCGCACCTTCCCCACCCGCCCCCTCCAGGGCGCCTACCTGCGCTGGGCGTACGAGCGGGCCAGGGCCGCGCTGCCCGCCTCCGTCACCGTCCACGAGCACCGCGCCAGCGCGCTGCGGGTCGGCGGCCCCCGCGAGGGGCGCCAGCGGGTCTGGCTGGAGGGCGCCGCCGTCCCCCTCCCCGCCGACCTGGTCGTCCTCACCGTCGGCCACCTCGACGCCGAACCCGACCGGGAGCAGCGGGAGCTCGCCGACTTCGCCGCCCGCCACGGCCTCGTCCACCTGCCGCCCGACTTCACCGCGGACACCGACCTGAGCGCGCTGCCCGCCGGCGAACCCGTCCTCGTCCGCGGCTTCGGACTCGCCTTCGTCGACCTGATGGTCCTCCTCACCGAGGGCCGCGGCGGCCGCTACGAGGGCGAGGGCGACGACCTCGTCTACGTGCCCTCCGGCCGGGAGCCCGTGCTGCACGTCGGATCGCGCCGGGGCGTCCCGTACCACTCGAAGATCGGCTACGCCCTCGACGGCGAACGGCCCCCGCTGCCCCGCTTCTTCGGCACCGCGCAGACCGACGCCCTGCTGGCGCGCCGCGAACCGATCGACTTCCGGCGCGACGTGTGGCCGCTCGTCGACAAGGAACTCGGCTGGGCCCACTACCACCGCCTCTTCTCCACCCACCCCGAGCGGACCGCGCTCCCCCGGAGCGACTTCGAGAAGGCCTACGAGGCGGCCGAGCCGCGCGGCGCCGAACTCGCCGCGCTCGTCGCCGCCGCCGTCCCCGACCCCGCCGACCGGCTCGACCTCGACGCCCTCGACCACCCCCTGGACGGCGTCCGCTTCGCCTCCGCCGAAGCGCTCCAGGAGGGTCTGCGCGGCTACGTCACCGCCGACCTCGCCCGCCGCCACGACCCCGCCCACAGCGCCGACGCCGCCGTCTTCGCCGGACTGCTCTCCGTCTACGGGCAGCTCCTGCGGCTCGGCGACCGCATCGACCCCGGCGGCTGGTGGCACGGCTTCTTCAGCTACCTCGCCTCCGGACCGCCCGGCCCCCGGCTCCGCCAGCTCCTCGCGCTCTCCCGCGCCGGCGTCGTCCGCTTCCTCGGCCCCCGCGTCACCGTCGGGACCGACGAGGAACGCGGCCTCTTCCGGGCCTCGTCCGACGCCGTGCCGGGGGAGTGGACCGAGGCCCGCGCCCTGGTCGAGGCCCGGCTGCCCGACCCCACCCTGGAGCTCACCGGCAGCCCGCTGCTGCGCGCCCTCCACGAGGAGGGGGCCCGCGCCACCGCCAGCGGCCTCCTCGTCGTCGACCCCGTCGACGCCCGGATCCTGGAGCGCGACGGGCGCCCGCACCCGCGCCGCTTCGCGCTCGGCCCGCACACCACCGCCCGCGCCGGCGGGGCCTTCACCCGGCCCCGCACCGGCGGGGTCGCCTTCGGGCAGAACGACGTCACCGCGCGCGCCGCGCTGGCCCTCCTGCGCGACCTGGAGTGTCGTCTCCCGGCCCCGCTGAGCGCCTGACCGGCGCTTCCCCTCCCGTACTCCGTACTCCGCACTCCGCCGAGCGTCCGACCGGCCGCTCCCCTCCCGTACCCCGCCCGCATGCCTCCCGAGGAACCGCCATGGCTCTCACCAGCGACCCACCGGCCGAACCGCTCACGAAGGAACCGGCCGCCCCCGCCGCACCGGCGGCCCCCGAACTCGTGATCGTCCCCGTCCGCCACCCCTGGCGCTGGGTGGCCGTCGCCGCCACCGCCGTCCTGCTCGTGCAGTTCGCCCACGGACTCGTCACCAACCCCGGCTGGGAGTGGGACGTCTTCGCCGCGTTCTTCACGACCGAGACGATCCTCAAGGCGGTCTGGGTCACCCTCCAGCTCACCTTCTACGGCACCGCCCTCGGCTTCGCGATCGGCATCGTGGTCGCCTTCATGCGCCTGTCGGCCAGCCCCTTCCTGCGCTCGGTCGCCTTCGGCTACATCTGGGCCTTCCGCTCCATCCCGCTCATCGTCCAGCTCCTCTTCTGGTTCAACCTCGCCTACCTCTACAAGGAGCTGAGCATCGGCATCCCCTTCGGGCCGGGCTTCTTCTCCTTCGACACGATGGGCCTGGTCGGTGAGATGAGCGCCGCCGTCCTCGGACTCGCCCTGCACCAGGCGGCCTACGCGGCCGAGATCGTCCGAGGGGGCGTACTCGCCGTGGACGAGGGCCAGTTGCAGGCCGCGGCCTCCCTCGGCATCCCCAAGCTCCGGCAGGCGCGCCGGATCATCCTGCCGCAGGCGATGCGCTCCATCCTGCCCAACGCCGCCAACGAGGTCATCTCGCTCTTCAAGGGCACCTCGATCGTCTCGGTCATGGCGATCGGCGAACTCTTCTACCAGGTCCAGGTCGTCTACGGCCGCAACGGGCGGGTCGTCCCGCTCCTGATGGTCGCCACCGCCTGGTACATCCTGCTCACCACCGCGCTCTCCGTCGTCCAGCACTACGTCGAACGCCACTACGCGAAGGGGAGCACCCGATGAGCTCCGCCACCACCGTCGAGAAGACCGACGCCACCGCCAAGGTCGAGATCCGGGCCGTCCACAAGAACTTCGGTCCCCTGCACGTGCTGCGCGGCATCGACCTCGACGTGCGGGCCGGCGAGGTCACCGTCGTCCTCGGCCCCTCCGGCTCCGGCAAGTCCACCCTGCTGCGGACCATCAACCACCTGGAGAAGGTCGACGGCGGCACGGTCAGCGTGGACGGCGTCCTCGTCGGCTACCGGCGCTCCGGGAACAAGCTCTACGAGCTGCGCGAGCGCGAGATCCTCAAGCAGCGCACCCGGATCGGCTTCGTCTTCCAGAACTTCCACCTCTTCCCGCACCTGACCGTCCTGGAGAACATCGTCGAGGCCCCCGTCTCGGCCCTCAAGCGCCCCCGCAAGGAGGCCGAGGCCGCGGCCCGTACGCTCCTCGAACGCGTCGGGCTCGCCGACAAGGCGGAGTCGTACCCCAAGCAGCTCTCCGGCGGACAGCAGCAGCGGGTGGCCATCGCCCGCGCGCTCGCCCTCGAACCGGGCCTGCTCCTCTTCGACGAGCCGACCTCCGCGCTCGACCCCGAACTGGTCGGCGAGGTCCTCGACGTCATCAAGGACCTGGCCGCCACCGGCACCACCATGATCGTCGTCACCCACGAGATCGGCTTCGCCCGCGAGGTCGCCGACACCGTGGTCTTCATGGACGAGGGCCGGATCGTCGAGCAGGGCCCGCCGGCCGAGGTGCTGGACAGCCCGCGCCACGAGCGCACCCGCGCCTTCCTCTCCAAGGTCCTCTGACCCGCGCTTCCCCTCCTTCCCCTCCTTCCCTTTCATCGCCTCACGACAGGAGCACCGCCATGAAGTCCCGCCGTACCCTCCTCACCGCCCTCGCCTCGCTCGCCGCCCTCGGCGTCCTCACCGCCTGCGGCTCGGGCGAAGCCGCCGTCAACGAGGTCAAGCCCGAGGGCAAGAAGGGCCACGGCATCAACCTGAGCCCGGAGCAGAACCGCGTCCACACCGCCAAGGTCGACGCCATCGCCGCCAAGCTCCCCCCGGCCGTACGGGAGAGAGGCACGCTCGTCCTCGGCGTCTCCGCGTCCAGCAATCCGCCGCTCGCCTTCCGCGCCACCGACGACAAGACCCTGATCGGCGTCGAGGTCGACATCGCCACCCTGGTCGCCGATGCGCTCGGACTGAAGCCCGAGTTCAACGCCGTCTCGTGGGAGAACCTCTTCGTCGGCCTGGACAGCGGCAAGTACGACGGCGTCTTCTCCAACGTCACCGTCACCGAGGAGCGCAAGGACAAGTACGACTTCGCCACCTACCGCCTGGACGACCTGGCCTTCGAGGCCAAGAAGGGCTCCGGCTGGACGGTGAAGGGGCCCGAGGACGTGGCCGGGAAGGCGATCGCGGTCGGCTCCGGCACCAACCAGGAGAAGATCCTCGTCGACTGGTCCGCGCAGAACGAGAAGGCCGGGCGCAAGCCGGTCGACATCAAGTACTACCAGAACACCTCCGACTACTACCTGGCGCTCCAGTCCGGCCGGATCGACGCCTACCTCGGCCCCAACCCCGTCGCCGCCTACCACGTGCTCTCCTCGGGGCAGACGGAGGTCGTCGGCAAGTTCTCCGGGGCGGGCGCCGGGCTCCAGGGCAAGATCGCGGCCACCACGAAGAAGGACAGCGGACTCGTCGCCGCCTACGCCGCCGCGCTCGACCACGTCATCCAGAACGGCACCTACGCCGAGGTCCTCAAGCGCTGGGGCCTCGACGGCGAGTCCGTCCCCAAGTCGGAGATCAACCCGCCCGGCCTGCCCCGCACCAAGAACTGACCCGGCGAGCCGACCCGGCGGACCGGCCCCGTCCCGAAAGAACCGCGGCGGGGCCGGTCCGCCCCGCCCCCCCCCCCCCCGCCTACTTTTTAGAGTGGTTCCGCATTTACAGCAGCCGTACGCTCCACCACGGCGCCGAGCGCGGCCCCGGCGGCCGGCGGGGCGCCCCGGGCCC
>NZ_JBSHHY010000011.1:18192-171716 GCF_053618675.1 Streptomyces sp. NPDC055632
CCTCCCCCGCGGCGCCCCCCCGGGCCGCCCCGCCCCCCCCCACAACCCCGGGGGGGGGCCCCGCCCCCCCCGGCCCCGCCCCGCCCCGCGAACTTTTTCGAGAGAGACCGCATGACCAGCAGCCGACCGCTCCACCTCGCCGCCGAGCTCGCCCCGGGCTCCGGCCGGGCCGACCCGGGCCCGGACACCGCCGCGCGCACGGTCGCGCTCGCCCGCCTCGCCGAGGCCGCCGGGCTCGACTTCCTCACCCACGACGACTCCTTCGCCCGGCCCGGCCTCGACGCGCTCGCCGTCCTCGCCCGGGTCGCCCCGGAGACCCGCTCCGTCGGCCTCGTGCCGACCGTGACCACCACCCACACCGAGCCCTTCCACGTCCAGGCCGCCGTCGCCACCCTGGACTGGGTGAGCCGGGGCCGGGCGGGCTGGCGGATCGGGGTCTCCCCGACCGGCGCCGAGGCCCGGCTCTTCGGCCGCCGCCCGGCCCCGCCCACCGCCGAGCTCTGGCAGGAGGCCGGCGAGGTCGCCGAGGTCTCCCGCAAGCTGTGGGACAGCTGGGAGGACGACGCCGAGATACGGGACGTGGCGACCGGACGGTTCGTCGACCGCCGCAAGCTGCACTACGTGAACTTCCAGGGCGCGACCTTCTCGGTCAAGGGCCCCTCGATCGTCCCCCGGCCCCCGCAGGGCAACCCGGTGACCGTCGTCGAGGCCACCCGCCCCGCCGCCCGGGAGGCCGCCGCCCGCCACGCCGACGTGGTCCTGGTCGAGGCCGCCACCGCCGAGGAGGCCGCCGCGCTCCGCGCCGAACTGCACCGGGTCGCCCGCGCCCACGGCCGCGACCCCGGGCAGCTGCGCGTGCTGCTCTCGCTGACCGTCGACACCGACGCGTACGAGGGCGGGCCCGGCGCGCTCGCCGGGCTGATCGCGGACTGGCACGGGGGCGGGGCCGTCGACGGCTTCCACCTCGTGCCGGCCGTCCCGGAGCGGGACCTGGAGCGGTTCACCGCCGTGACCGTGCCCCTGCTCGCCGACCGGGGCCTCTTCCGCACGGCCTACGAGGGCGCCACCCTCCGCGACCACCTGGGCCTGGACCGCCCCGAGAGCCAGTACGCCGCCGGCGTGCGCGTCAGGACGGGAGCGGGCGCATGAGCACTCGGGAGCCCCGCAAGCAGATCCACCTCGCCGCGCACTTCCCCGGCGTCAACTCCACCACCGTCTGGGCCGATCCGCGCTCCGGCTCGCAGATCGACTTCTCCTCCTTCGAGCACCTCGCCAGGACCGCCGAGCGCGGGCTCTTCGACTTCTTCTTCCTGGCCGAGGGGCTGCGGCTGCGCGAGCACGCGGGACGCGTCCACGACCTCGACGTCGTCGGCCGGCCCGAGTCGATCACCGTCCTGAACGCGCTGGCCGCCGTCACCGACCGGCTCGGCCTGGCCGCCACGGTCAACGCCACCTTCAACGAGCCCTACGAACTGGCCCGGCGGCTCGCCTCGCTCGACCACCTCAGCGCGGGCCGGGCCGCCTGGAACGTGGTCACCTCCTCGGACGCCTTCACCGGCGAGAACTTCCGGCGCGGCGGCTACCTGGACCGGGCCGACCGGTACACCAGGGCCGCCGAGTTCCTCGCCACCGCCCGGGAGCTGTGGGACTCCTGGACCCCGGAGGGCACCCCGAAGCCCTTCGCGCACAGCGGGCCGCAGTTCCGGATCGACGGCGAGTTCACCGTCCCGCGCTCCCCGCAGGGACACCCGGTCGTCATCCAGGCCGGGGACTCGCCCGAGGGCCGGGAGTTCGCCGCCTCCGGCGCCGACGTGATCTTCACCCGCCACTCCACCCTGGAGGCGGGCCGGGAGTTCTACGCCGATGTCAAGGGCCGGCTCGCCCGGTACGGCAGGGAGCCGGGCGACCTGAAGATCATGCCGGGCGTGACGTACGTCCTCGGCGACACCGAGGACGACGCGCGGGAGCGGGCCGCCGGGATCCGCCGGCAGCAGGTCTCCCCGCAGAACGCGATCCTCGCCCTGGAGCAGGTCTGGGGCCGCGACCTGTCCGGTTACGACCCCGACGGGCCGCTGCCGGACGTCGACCCCGACCCGGACTCGACGCTCGTGCAGGGCAGGGTGCGGGTCGCCGACCCGGTCGGCGTCGCCCGCAAGTGGCGGGCGCTCTCCGAGGCCCGGGGCCTGTCGATCCGGGAGACCGTCATCGAGTCGACCGGCAGACAGTCGTTCATCGGCACTCCCGAGACGGTCGCGGCGGCCCTGGAGGAGTTCGTCGCCACGGACGCCGCCGACGGCTTCATCCTCGTCCCGCACCTCACCCCCGGCGGCCTCGACGACTTCGTCGACCGGGTCGTCCCCCTGCTCCAGGAGCGCGGGGTCTTCCGCACGGAGTACGCCGGCACGACGCTCCGGTCCCACCTCGGGCTCCCCGAGCCCGTACGAAAGGGTTGAAAAAGCATGAGCACGGATCCACGGCAGGACTGGCGGGAGTGGCACGAGGCGCGCGAGGCCTCGGTCTCCTCCCCGTACGGACTGCTCTCCCTCACGGGCAACCACTGGCTCTCGGATCACCCGGAGGGGCGAATTCCGGCCGTTCCGGGGGAGTGGCGGGCGGACGGCGACGAGGTGGTCCTGACGGCGGCCGACGCGGACGGCCTCACCGTCGACGGAAAACCGTTCACCGGCACCGTCCGGCTCACCGCCGACCAGGGCCCGCCCGAGGAGTCCCGGGTCGCGGCGGCCGGGCGGCGGATCGTGGTGCTGCTGCGCGAGGGCGAGTGGGCCGTACGGGACTTCGACCCCGGCGCGGAGACGCGCCGCGCCTTCCGGGGCATCGAGGCCACCCCGTACGACGAGCGCTGGGTGGTGCCCGGCGTCTTCCGCCCGTACGGGGAGACGCGCAGCGTGCGGGTCGAGAACGCCGACGGCCGGGAGCGGGGCCTCGGCCTCGCCGGCGAGCTGGTCTTCGAGCTGGACGGCGGCGAGCGCACGCTCCAGGTGGCCGTCGAGGAGGGCGGCTCCCTATGGGCGGTCTTCGCGGACGCCACCAGCGGCCGGGACAGCCACCGTTTCCGCTTCCTGAAGCCCCCGGCCCCGGCGGCGGACGGCACGGTGACGGTGGACTTCAACCGGGCGCTGCTGCCGCCGTGCGCCTTCGCGGACCACTTCCTCTGCCCGTTCCCGCCGCCGGGGAACACCCTCGACGTCGCCGTCCCGGCGGGGGAGCGGCACCTCGCGCGGGCCTGACCCCAATCCCCTCGTGATGTGCGGTAGTTGACGGCTGTACGGCCGAAAGGCGCCCTTGCGGCGTGAAGTCGTACGGCCGGAGACTCCCCCACAGCGCCGGCCTCCGGGCCGCGCCTCACGGGCCCGGCACCCCACGGCGGGCCCCCGATTCCCCTCGGGAGGAACGAGAAGTGAGGACCATGCGCACCACCCCCACGAGAACGATCCGGCTGCTCGCCGTCACCGCCGGCCTCGCCGCCGCCGCGGCGCTCGCCGTCCCCACCGCGAACGCCGACTCCACCGGAACCGCGGGCACCTACAGCGCCGCCGCCCTCGCGGCGACCGGTGACGCCGTCCGCGCCGCCGACGTGGCCGGCACGGCCTGGCACGTCGACACCGCCACCGGTCGGCTCGTCGTCACCGCCGACTCCACCGTCGACGCGGCGGAGATCGCGAAGATCAAGGAGCGGGCCGGGGCCAACGCGGCCGCCATCAAGGTCGAACGGACCCCGGGCCGCTTCAGCAAGCTGATCTCCGGCGGCGACCCGATCTACGCCGACGCCGGCTGGCGCTGCTCGCTCGGCTTCAACGTCCGGGACGGCGCGGGCAACTACTTCTTCCTGACCGCCGGGCACTGCACCGACGGCGCCGGGACCTGGTACGCCAACTCCGCCAAGACCACCGTCCTCGGGACCACCGCCGGGTCCAGCTTCCCGGGCAACGACTACGGCCTGGTCCGCTACACCAACAGCTCCATCACCAAGACCGGCGGCGTCGGCAGCGTGGACATCACGAGCGCCGGCAACGCCACGGTCGGCCTGTCGGTCACCCGCCGGGGCTCCACCACCGGCATCCACAGCGGCAGCGTGACGGGCCTCAACGCCACCGTGAACTACGGCGGCGGCGACATCGTCTCCGGTCTGATCCGCACGAACGTCTGCGCCGAGCCCGGCGACTCCGGCGGCCCGCTCTACTCGGGCAGCCGGGCCATCGGACTCACCTCGGGCGGCAGCGGCAACTGCTCCTCGGGCGGCACGACCTTCTTCCAGCCCGTGACGGAGGCGCTGAGCGCGTACGGGGTGAGCGTGTACTGAGGAAACCGCGCCGGGGGCGAGCGGCCCCCGACGTGAGGACGAGAAGGCCCCGGCACTCCCGTGCCGGGGCCTTTCCGCGTCCCGTCCACGGTCCCGCGCCCAACTACCGCATTATCAGATGCTCATGACGGCGCATCACTTTTTACCGACGCGTAACTTCCCAGCCGTGGCTACCCGTGCGTAGCTTGGCTGAAGCGCATCCCCACTTGTGGTCCGGACCGCAGGGCGTAGCACCCCACCTTTCCCCTTGAGCCGCAAGGAGATCGCCCGATGCTGCCCTGGAAGCACGCCGTCAGAGCGCTGTCCGTCCTGCTGCTGACCGCCGCCGCCACTCTCGCCCCCACCGCCGCCTCCGCCGCCCCCGACCGGGCCGGGGCCGTCGCCGCCGCGCCCAGCCGTGGCTGGAACGACTTCTCCTGCAAGCCCTCCGCCGCGCACCCGCGCCCCGTCGTCCTCGTCCACGGCACCTTCGGCAACTCCGTCGACAACTGGCTGGGCCTCGCGCCGTACCTCGTCAACCGCGGGTACTGCGTCTTCTCGCTCGACTACGGGCAGCTCCCCCACGTGCCCTTCTTCCACGGCCTCGGCCCCGTCGAGGCCTCCGCCGGGCAGCTCGCCACCTACGTCGACCGGGTCCTCGCCGCCACCGGCGCCCCCGAGGCCGACCTCGTCGGACACTCGCAGGGCGGCATGATGCCCCGCTGGTACCTGAAGTTCCTCGGCGGCGCCGGCAAGGTGAACGCGCTCGTCGGCATCGCCCCGAACAACCACGGCACCACCCTGCTCGGCCTCACCAGGCTCCTGCCGTACTTCCCCGGGGTCGAGGACTTCATCAGCTCCAGCACCCCGGGCCTCGCCGACCAGGTCGCCGGCTCGCCCTTCGTCACCAAGCTCAACGAGGGCGGCGACACCGTTCCGGGGGTCCGCTACCACGTCATCGCGACCCAGTACGACGAGGTCGTCACGCCGTACCGCTCGCAGTTCCTGAGCGGCCCGAACGTCACCAACGTCCTCATCCAGGACAAGTGCGCGCTCGACCTGTCCGAGCACGTGGCGATCGGCACGGTGGACCGGGTCGCCTTCCACGAGGTCGCCAACGCCCTCGACCCGGCCCGCGCGACCCCGACCACCTGCCTCTCCGTGGTCGGCTAGCACGCCGGTCCGTACGCGGCCGGGGCCCCTCGGAAGGGGCCCCGGCCGTGCCCGTCCTCGCTCCGTCGGCGCAATGGAAACGCCCTCTGATGGCGCAATGCCACGAGATGCGCACTAAATGTCATCAGGTGTGCGTTTCTGGCACACCGCGAGACGGACATGGTGGGCGTCCCGAAGGCGTCCACGAACGGAGCTTGTGACATGACCACCGAACTGCCCCAGATCCAGCCCACCGAGGACGGCGCGGAAGCGGGAGCGGAAGCGGAGATACGACCCCCCACAGACCACGCGGCGGAGCCGCCGACGGCCGGGGGAGCCACGGCCGCCGGGGAGCCCCCGTTCGCCGAGGAGACCCCGGCTGCGGGAGACACCCCGTTCGCCGAAGAGGCCCCGGCCCCCGGGGAGAACCCGCTCGCCGCGGAGGTCCCGGCCGCCGAGCAGGTCCCGGACGTCGGGGAGACCCCCGCCGAGCAGGAGGCTCCGGACCAGGACGAGAGCGGCGACGAGGCGGTCCGCACGCTCCTGACCACCGCGGCGACCGAGCGCCCGGTGGAGGAGGTCGCCGCGCTCGTGGCCCGGCTCCAGGAGACCGGCGAACTCTCCAGCCCCGCGGAGGTGGCGCTCCGCGCGGCCGCGGTCACCCGCCCCCTGGACGAGGTGCGGGAGCTGGTCGCCCTCCTGAACGCCTCGGGGTACGACCTCCACGAGGCGGAGACCACGCTGCGCGCCGCGGCGGTGGGCCGGCCGATCGAGGACGTGGTACGGCTCGTCGGCATCCTCGGCACCGAGGACACGGCCCCGACGGCCCCCCGGCCCGCCACCGCCCCGGCCGCCGCCCCGAAGCGCCCCCGGTCCGCCGCCGAGCGGACCGGGTCGCACCTGGACCGCGCGCTGGCCGTGGGGCCCGGCAGCCACAGCACCTCCCCGGCGCTGCGGTCGGTGCTGCGCTGGCCCGCGGCGCTCGCCCTGGCCGCCTGCGGCCTCGTCCATCTGCCGACGGACCTCACGGGCCTGCGCTCGGGCGGTGACACGGAGACGCTGTCCGTGGTCGTCACCGCGCTCTGCCTGGTGGGCGGCGCCTGGCTCGCGGCACGGGACACCCTGGTGGCCTGGGCCGCCGCCGCGGGCCTCGGCGTCGCCGTCATCGCGCTCCACGGAGTCGCGAGCGCCCGCGGCGTCGACCTGCTGAGCGGCAGCCTCGGCGCCACGTCCGCCTGGGCGAAGGCGCTGGCCCTGCTGGGCGCCGTGGCCGTCGTCGCCCTGGCGGCCTCGGCCGTGGTCCGGCACACGAGGGCGGCCGGCGCGGCGGACAACGCCTGACGCACCTGCCCCGGACCCCGTCCCCGCCCGGGCGGCCCCGAAGAGCACGGCCGCGCCGACCGCGAGCACGGCGGCGCCGCCGATCGCGAGGTACGGGGTGCTGGAGTCCCCGCCCGTCTCGGCCAGCTCCACACCGGAGCCGGACGTACCGGCGGGGGCGGGCGCGTTGGGCTCGGCCGGGGCGGCGGGCGCCGGGGTCTTCGGCGCGTTCGTCCCCCCGGTTCCGGCCTCCTCGGCACCCTCGCTCCCGGCGCCCGTGTCCCCGGCGCCGGTCGCCGGGTCGTCGTCCCCGTGCCCGCCGTGCTCGACCGAGGAGTGGTCCGCGCCGTCCTCGATCTGCTGCTCGGTGGGCGCGGAGGCGCTCGGCGCCGGGGAGCCGCCGTCCTTGCCGAAGACCACGTCGGAGCAGGTGTAGAAGGCCTCGGGGGAGTCGGAGCGCTGCCAGATCGAGTAGATCAGGTGGCGGCCGGACTTCTTCGGCACGGTCCCCCGGAAGACGTAGTCGCCGTTCTGCATGCCCGGGTCGGTCACCGTCAGGAACGGCTTCGCCTCCAGGTCCGACCACTTCAGCGGCTTCGACGGGTCGTAGCCGTCCTTCGTCACGTACAGCTCGAACGAACCCCGGTGCGGCGCGGTCCCCTTGTAGTGGAAGGTGTGCGTCCCGGAGCTCAGCCTGCTGGCCGGCCAGTCGGCCCGCGCCAGGTCGAGGCCGCGGTACTTGTCGTTGCCCGCGCTGCACAGCTTGCCGTCCGGGACGAGCCGCCGGTGCTGCCCGGCCGCGTTCGCGATGTTCACCGCGTTCCAGTCGTAGAACGCCTGCGTCCCGCTCGCCGCCACCGCCGCCTTGCAGGCCGCCGACTTCGGGGACTCCGGCCCCTCCGCGTAACAGGCCGAGACCCGGCTCACCGGATCCGTCATCGACCCGTGCGCGGACGCGGGGGCCGCCGAGAGCCCCGACAGGGCCAGCACGGTACCGGCGGTGACGACTGCGGCCGAACGGCGAGAGGTCATGGGAGGACAGCTCCTTCACGAGGGCGAACGTGGGGGGTTGCCCAGCAAGCTAGCCGTCCGGAACCGCGGAAAAGCCCGTGAGAAGGGGGAGGCGGGCATCCTTAGGGCCCCTTTAAGGAGGCGCTAAGCGACGCCTGAGGAACCGGCCCGGAGCCGTCCGGGCCGGCCCCTCGCGGGAGTCCCGTCAGCCCAGCCGCCGGTAGCGACGTTCCGGGCGGCCCGTGCCGCCGTAGCGGAGGGTGACCTCCGCGCGGCCCGTCTCCGCGAAGTACTCCAGGTAGCGGCGGGCGCTCACCCGGGACAGGGAGCCCGCCTCGGCGCACTCCGCCGCCGAGAGGCCCTCCGGGTGGGCGCGCAGGACCGAGTCGACCAGGTCGGCGGTGGGGGCGGCGAGGCCCTTGGGAAGTTCGCGGGAGCCGCGCGGACGGGCCCCGAAGATCTGGTCGACGTCCTCCTGCCGGGCCTCGTCCAGGTCGTCGAGGCGACTGCGCAGCGAGGCCACGTGCCGCAGCTGCTCGTGCAGCGCCGCCTGGCTGAACGGCTTGATCAGATAGTGCAGCGCCCCGGCCCGCAGCGCCGAGCGGATCGTCCCCGCGTCCCGCGCCGCCGTGATGAAGAGCGCGTCCGTGCCGTGCCCCGCCGCCCGCAGCTGCCGCAGCACCCGGACGCCGTCCATGTCGGGCAGGAACACGTCGAGCAGCACCAGGTCGGGCCGCAGCCGCTCGGCCGCCCGCAGGGCCTCGGCGCCGCTGTGCGCGACCCCGGCCACCGTGAAGCCCGCCACCGCCGAGACATAGCGGCAGTGCAGCTTGGCGACCATGAAGTCGTCGTCGACCACCAGCACCTTCGTCACGCCGACCCACGCTAGATCCCGACCACAACGACCACAACGTCCGTTGGTTGCGGAAGAGAGACAGCTTCTTAACGCGCGGGCAACATGTGGGCCACCTCACACCCCCTTTTCCCTCCTACCTGAGAGGCGGCACACGTGCGGTTGCGCACCCCCTTCGCCCTCCTCGGAGCGGCGCTGCTCGTGCTGGTGGGTCCGCCGCTGCTCAGCCCGGGCAGCGGCTCCGACACCGGCACGCGGATCCCCGGCCTGCGCTTCATGGTCCCCAACACCCCCGGCGGCGGCTACGACATCACCGCCCGCACCGTCGCCAAGAACGCCGAGGAAGCCGGACTCACCGGCGACGTCGAGGTCTTCAACCTGCCCGGCGCGGGCGGCACCGTCGGCCTCACCCGGCTCGTCGGCGAACGCGGCAACGGCCGCCTCGCCATGTCCATGGGCCTCGGCGTCGTCGGCGCCCTCCACACCAACAAGACCCCGAGCACCCTCGCCGACACCACCCCGATCGCCCGGCTCACCGAGGAGCAGGACATCGTCGTGGTCGGCAAGGACTCCCCGTACAAGACGATCGGGGACCTGCTCGCGGCCTGGAAGAAGGAGCCCGGCAAGCTGCCCGTCGGCGGCGGCTCCTCGCCCGGCGGACCCGACCACCTCGCCCCCATGCTGATGGCCCGCGCCGCCGGCATCGCCCCCAAGGACGTCAACTACGTCCCCTTCGACGGCGGCGGCGAACTCCTCGCCTCCATCCTCGGGAACAAGGTCGCCTTCGGCGTCTCCGGCGTCGGCGAGTACCTCGACCAGATCGAGGCCGGCGAACTGCGCCTCCTCGCCGTCACCGGCCCGAAGCGCGTCCCCGGCCTCGACGCCCCCACCCTCCGCGAGGCCGGGCTCGACACCGAGTTCACCAACTGGCGCGGCATCGTCGCCCCGCCCGGCCTCTCCGACGCCGAGCGCGACAAGCTCGTCGCCCTCGTCACCGCCCTGCACGGCTCCCCGCAGTGGCGCGCGTCGATGCAGACCCACGGCTGGGACGACGCCTTCCTCCCCGGCGAGGGCTTCGGCGACTTCCTCGCCGAGCAGGACCGGCGCGTCGCCTCCGTACTGAAGGAGCTGGGACTGTGAAGCCGACCGTTCCCCCCTGGCTGCGCGGACGCTCCGAACTCGGCGTCGGGGCCCTCCTCTTCCTCCTCGGCGTCCTCGTCCTCACCGACGCCCTCACCCTCGACGACACCGTCACCGGCCGCGGCCCGGTCGGCCCCGCCACCGTGCCCCTCGTCGTCGGCTGCGGCCTCCTCGTCGTCTCCGTCCTCCTCACCGTCGACGTCCTGCGCGGCGGCCGCGGCGAGGCCGAGACCGGCGAGGACGTCGACCTGACCGAACCCGCCGACTGGCGCACCGTCCTGCTCCTGGCCGGCGTCTTCCTCGGCTTCGCCGTCCTCATCGGACCCGTCGGCTTCCCCGTCGCCGGCGCCCTCCTCTTCTGGGGTGCCGCCTACGCCCTCGGCAGCCGCCACCTCCCCCGCGACCCGCTGATCGCGGCGGCCCTGTCGCTCCTCACCTACGCCGTCTTCGACAAGCTGCTCGGCGTCCCGCTGCCCGGCGGCCCGCTGATGGGAGTGATCTGACCGTGGATTCCCTGAACTCCCTCATCGACGGCTTCGGGACCGCCCTCACCCCGATGAACCTGCTCTGGGCCGCCCTCGGCGTGCTCCTCGGCACCGCCATCGGCGTCCTGCCCGGCATCGGCCCCGCCATGGCCGTCGCCCTGCTGCTCCCCGTGACCTACGGACTCGATCCGACCGGCGCCTTCATCATGTTCGCCGGCATCTACTACGGCGCCATGTTCGGCGGCTCCACCACCTCCATCCTGCTCAACACCCCCGGCGAGAGCGCGGCCGTCGTCGCCGCCATCGAGGGCAACCCGATGGCCAAGGCCGGCCGGGGCGCGCAGGCGCTCGCCGCCGCGGCCGTCGGACACTTCGCCGGCGGCATGATCGGCACGATCCTGCTCGTCGTCCTCGCCCCGACCGTCGCCGCGCTCGCCGTCGACATCGGCGCCCCCGACTACCTCGCCCTCATGGTCCTCGCCTTCATCGCGGTGACCTCCGTCCTCGGCTCCTCCCGCGTCCGCGGCCTCGCCTCCCTGCTCATCGGCCTCACCATCGGCCTGGTCGGCCTGGACTCGATGACCGGACAGCAGCGCCTCACCTTCGGCTCGCTCCAGCTCGCCGACGGCGTGGACGTCGTCATCGTCGCGGTCGGCCTCTTCGCCATCGGCGAGGCCCTGTGGGTCGCCGCGCACCTGCGCCGCACGGCGGGCGAGGCCATCCCGGTCGGCCGCCCCTGGCTGGGCCGGGAGGACGTGAAGCGCACCTGGAAGCCCTGGCTGCGCGGCCCGTTCATCGGCTTCCCCTTCGGCGCCATCCCGGCCGGCGGCGCCGAGATCCCGACCTTCCTCTCGTACGTCACCGAGAAGCGGCTCTCGAAGCACAAGGACGAGTTCGGCAGGGGCGCCGTCGAGGGCGTCGCCGGACCCGAGGCGGCGGCCTCCGCCTCCGCCGCCGGCACGCTCGTCTCCATGCTGACCCTCGGCCTGCCCACCACCGCCGTCGCCGCCGTGATGCTGGCCGCGTTCCAGCAGTACGGCATCCAGCCCGGCCCGCTGCTCTTCGAGCGGGAGCCCGAGCTCGTGTGGGGCCTGATCGCCTCGCTCTTCGTCGGCATGGTGCTGCTGCTCGCGCTCAACCTGCCGCTCGCCCCCGTCTGGGCCAAGCTGCTGCGCATCCCCCGCCCGTACCTCTACGCCGGCATCCTCTTCTTCGCCGCCGTCGGCGCGTACGCGGTGGGCGGCGAGGCGCTCGACCTGGTCGTCCTGCTCGTCATCGGCCTGATCGGCCTCGGGATGCGCCGCTACGGCCTGCCGGTGCTGCCCGCCGTCATCGGCGTCATCCTCGGCCCGGCCGCCGAACAGCAGCTGCGCCGCGCCCTCCAGATCAGCGACGGCTCCCCGGCCGGACTCGTGAACACCCCGTTCTCGATCACCGTGTACGCGGTCGTCGCCCTCCTGCTCGCCTGGCCGCTCCTGCGGCGGGCGTTCCCCCGGCGCACGGCCCCCGCCCCACCGAAGGGATGAACTTAGGCCGTCCGACGGCCGGATCCGGGTATCCCTGGCGGGCAGTACCATCCCCCACCCCCGAAGGGACCCCCTCATGCGCGTCCGGCTCGTTCTTGCCGCAGCCGCCCTGCTCACCGCCGCCGTCGCCCCCCTCGCCCACGCGGGAGGGGCCGACGGCCACCACGCCGCCGACCGGCCCACCGGGGCCTCCGTCCGCGACGCCGACTTCACCAACGGCCTCTTCGTCGACGCGTACGGAACCGTCGCCGACGACAGCACCGTCACCCTCTCCGGCACCTACCGGTGCCTCGACGACAGCGCGGGCCCCGTCTTCGTCAGCTCCACCCTCGTCCAGGGCGACCGCTCCACCGGCATCGGCGGCACCCGGGCCGTCTGCGACGGACACCTCCACACCTGGACCAACCGCTCCGTGGTGAAGGACCCCGCCTACGTCCCCGGCGCCGCCCGCGTGGAGGCCACCCTCCTGCAGCTCAGCGGGACGGGCCTGCCGCTGCCCCGCTTCCTCGTCACCGAGAAGGCGGACGTCGAGCTGCGCTGACGCCCCTAGGGAGTGTCCAGCAGGTCGATCAGACCGTCACGGCCGAGTGCCTCCAGCTCGCCGAGGGCGGCCACGGCCCGGTCCGCCGCCTCCGGGTCGGAGGCGGCGAGACCGCTCGCCGCGAACTCGTCCTCGTCGAGCCGCAGCACCTCGCTGCCGTCCGCCGACACCCACAGGTCCAGGTCCAGGTCCTCGACCACCACCCCGGAGCCGTCGATCACCGGCGGCCGGGTGACGTCGCAGTACCAGCCCTTGAGGGAGCCGTCGGCGGACCGCACCTCCTTGACCGTGAACCAGCGGCCCTGCCAGTAGTGCTCCACGAACACGTCGCCCGGCTCGAACCGCACGAAGCCGAAGTCCCGCACCCCCTCGGCCGCCCACGGCGCGCGCACCGAGAGCCGGCCCGGCTCCTCCGCGAGCACCTCGGCCGGGTAGCGGATCTTCGTCCGGCCCGCCTTCGTCAGGGTGACCTCAACCGAGCGTCCGGACATGCCGCACCTCCGTCGCCGCGATCTCGTAGCCGAACCACTCGTTGATCGCCAGCATCGGCCCGTTGCCCGCGTCGTTCCCGGTGAACGCCTCCGTGCAGCCCGCCTCCCGGGCCCGGTGCAGGGACGCGTTCTTCACCAGCTTGGCGAGCCCCCGCCCCCGGAAGGCCGGCGCCGTGCCCGTCATCCCCGTGGAGTACCGGCCCGCGCCGTCCGTCTGCGCCGCGCTGAACGCGGCGGGCACCCCGTCCACCACCGCGACCGTCGTCAGCGACCGGTCGAAGAGGGGGTGCTCCCAGGTGGTCTCCCGCCAGTGCGCGTAGTCGTCCATCGCGACCGACACGTTGCCCGGCTCGTCCGCGGTCGTCACCGCGTCCAGCTCGAACAGCGGCCGGGGATCGGCCGCGAAGTCCTCGGCCGTCAGCAGCTCGACGCCGGCGGGCGGCGTCCGGAGCGGCGGCAGCCCGGCCCGCGCCAGGTCGAGCCGGAGGAAGTGGGCCGAGCGGCTGGGGGAGTACCCCCGCCGCTCCGCCCAGCCCCGGTGCTCCGGCGCGTCCAGGACCCAGCTGTAGAGGGTGTGCGCGCCGTGTCCGGCCAGGTGCTCCTCGGCGGCGCGCAGCAGCAGCGTCCCCGCGCCGAGCCCCTGGTGGGCGGGGTCCACGTACACGTTGAGGGAGCCGATGCCCGGCTCCGGCGAGTCGTGGGCGATCCGCAGCTGGACGGTGCCGACGATCCCGCCGTCCTCGGCCACGGCGACGAACGGACGCGCGTGGCTGTCGGGGTGGGCGTGCGCCCAGTCGAACGCGAGCTGTTCGGCGGTCGCGAGCATGAAGGGGAGCGCGGCACGGCGGACCCGGGCGAAGCCCTCGGCGTCCCCGTCCCGTACGTAACGGACGATCACAGTCATGTGGGCGCACGCTACGGGCAGAGGGCGCACCGCCGCCTCCCCTTTTCCGGCGGGGTGGGGGCAGAATCGGCGGGTGACACTCACCATCGTCGTGGACCACGAATCCACCACCGCTCCCTATGAACAACTGCGTGCCCAGATCTCGGAGCGGGCCCGGTCGGGCGGACTGCCGGTCGGCTACAAGCTGCCGACGGTACGGGGGCTCGCGGAGCAGTTGGGACTCGCAGCGAACACGGTCGCCAAGGCGTACAAGGCGCTGGAGGCGGACGGGGTCATCGAGACGCGCGGGCGTCACGGGACCTTCGTCGCCGCCGCCGGGGACGCGGCCAGCCGCCGGGCCGCCACCGCCGCCGCCCAGTACGCCGAGGAGGCCCGCCGCCTCGGCCTCAGCCGCGAGGCCGCCGAAGCGGCGATGAACGAGGCCCTGCGGGCGGCGTACGACGGCTAGGGCGTGTGTCGAAAGTGGCGCCGTCTGCCCGGAGGGCAGGCGGGACTTTCGACACACGCCCCGGGGCGTGTCCGGCCCTGATCCGCCGGACGGGCCCCGGGCCCTGCGAAGGGCACTACAGGTACAGCCCCGCCCCCGCCGTGCGGGGCTCGGGAAGGTCCGCCGGGGGCGTGCCGCGACGGAGCGCGAACAGCTCCGCCAGCGTCGCGCCCTCGCGCGGCACGTCCTCCTCGCGCCCGAGCCACGCCACCGACTCGGCCCGGCTCAGCGGCCCCACCTCGATGCGGGCCAGGCAGCGGCCCGGCCGGACCACGGCCGGGTGCAGCCGCTCCAGGTCCTCGTTGGTGGTGACCCCGACCAGCACGTTCCGCCCCTGCCCGAGCAGGCCGTCCGTCAGGTTGAGCAGCCGCGACAGGGCCTGGCCCGCCGTGTGCTTCGCCTCGCCCCGGATCAGCTCGTCGCAGTCCTCCAGGAGCAGCAGCCGCCAGCGGCCCTTCGCCGTGCCCTCGTCCTCCCCGATGGCGATGTCCATCAGATAGCCGACGTCGTTGAAGAGCCGCTCCGGGTCGAGCACGCAGTCCACCTGGCACCAGTCCCGCCAGGACCGCGCCAGCGTCCGCAGCGCGGACGTCTTGCCGGTCCCCGGCGGCCCGTGCAGCAGCAGGAGGCGTCCCGCGATGGAGTCGGGCGTCACCTTCATCAGCCGGTCCATGGACTCGGCCACCGGCGCCGAGTAGTGGGACCGGACCTCCTCCCACGTCCCGGCGCTGATCTGCCGGGTCGTGCGGTGCGGGCCGCGCCGGGGCGACACGTACCAGAAGCCCATCGTCACGTTCTCGGGCTGCGGCTCCGGCTCGTCCTTCGCCCCCTCCGTGGCCTCGCCGAGGATCCGCGTCGCCAGCTCCGCGTCCGTGGCCGTCACGGTGACGTCCGCGCCCCGGTTCCAGCGGGAGACCAGGAGCGTCCAGCCCTCGCCCTCGGCGAGCAGGGCGCTGCGGTCGTCGTCCTTCGAGGCCCGCAGCACGCGCGCGCCCGCCGGAAGGAGCGTGGCCTCCGGCTTGACCCGGTCCAGGGTGGTGCTGTGCGCGTGCGGCTGCTCGCCGGTCGCGAAGCGGCCGAGGAACAGCGCGTCGACGACGTCCGACGGCGAGTCGCTGTCGTCGAGGTTCAACCGGATCGGCAGCGACCGCTGCGGCTCGGACGGTACCGGTGGGGTGTCAGCCATGGCGCCCATGATCCGGCAACCGGATGCGCGGCGCACCGTCTTTTGGGCGGGGCGCGCCCCCGGTCGCCGGAGTGGCGGTACGTCAGATCCAGTGGCCCCGCAGGGCGCCCCGGGCCCGCCGGGCGAGCGCGTACCCCTTGGTCAGGGCCCGGTCGGCCGCGAAGTTCCGCGCGATCGCACGGCCCTCGATCAGCCGCGCGAACTCCTCGGTGCCGGTGGACCGGCGCACGGTCACCCGCTCCAGGGCGTACGGCCCCTGGCGGCGGCGCGCGAGCGCGTTGCCGACGGCGAGCGCCTGGGCGAACCCGGCCTCCCGGACCGCCCGGCGGACCCGCCGGCTGGAGTACCCGTACGGGTGGGCGAAGGAGACGGGGGCGGTGCCCAGCTCCTCGCCGACGATCTCCCGGCAGCGCAGCGTCTCGAACCGGAGCCGCCCCGCGTCGAGCTGGTCGAGCTGCGGGTGGCTGTGGCTGTGACCGCCGATCTCCGTTCCCGCGTCGGCCAGTTCGCGCACCTGCGCCCAGTCGAGCATGGTGTCGAGCGCGCCGCCACCGTCGTGCTCGCCGCGCAGCCAGCCGGTGGAGACGAAGACGGTGCTCGCGAAGGAGTGCTTCGCCAGGACCGGCAGGGCGTGCCGGTGCACGCCCTCGTAGCCGTCGTCGAAGGTGATGAGCAGCGGCCGGGCGGGCAACGGGGTCCCGTCCCGCCAGGCGGCGGCGAGCCCGGCGGTGGTCAGCGGCGTGAACCCCCGCTCGGCGACCACCGCCATCTGCGCGGCGAACGCCTCGGGCGTGACGGAGAGCCCGAGGACGGCGGGGGCCGGGTCCCGGCCGACGGCGTGGTACATGAGGATGGGTACGGGGGCGCTGCCGGTCGTCTCGGATGCCTCGGTCGTCCTGGGTGCCCCGGGCGCGCCGGGCGTTGCCGCCGGTCCCGTCATGTGACCGCTCCTTCGGCGGCGCCGTTCGCGACGACGCCGTCCTCGGTTCGTTCCCCGGCCCGTTCGGCGATCGGCTCGTCGGTCGGCTCGGCGGCCGGTCCGTCAGCCGGTCCGTAGGTCGGTCCGTCGGTTCGGTCGACGCCCGGTCCGTCGGTCCGTTCGATCGGGCCCCAGGAGAAGGCGGTGCCGGAGCGGCGGGCCCGCAGCCGGCCGAGGGCGTAGCCGCCGGCCGCGAGGGTCACCCCGGTGACGATGGCCCCGGCGCGGCCCGCGCCGCCGGAGCGGCCGCGCAGCGCGTCGCGCACCCCGCGCAGGACGCCGGCGGGCAGCACGCGGGTGGTGTAGCGCCGTTCGGACTCCAGCCCCTTCCGCGCGCCGACGCTCCGCGCGACGAGCGCCTTGGAGAGCCCCTCGGCGTACACGCGGGTGCGGAAGTAGGCGAAGCGCTCGCGGACGGCGGGCACCTTGTGGTGGATGACCGCCCGGTCGTCCATGAGCAGGATCGCCCCGGGCAGCGCCGTGGAGAGCCGGATGCACAGCTCGGTCTCCTCGCAGCCCAGGGGCCGCCGGTCGCCGTCCCGGCCGATGCCGGTGGCGAAGCCGCCCGCCGCGTCGAAGGCCGTACGGCGGAAGGAGGCGTTGCCGCCGAGCACGTTCCGCACGGGGACGCGGCCCGGGGCCAGACCCCGGTACGTACAGCCGACGACCCAGTCGAACTCCTCCGGGAACCAGGCCGGACGGCGGCCGGACGCCCAGGAGGGCAGGGTCCGGCCGCCGACGGCCATGACGCGCGGGTCGTCGTAGGCGCCGGCGAAGTGCCGGAGCCAGTCCCGCTCGGCGACGGCGTCGTCGTCGAGGAAGGCCACGAACCCGCCGCGGGCGGCGGCGATTCCGGTGTTGCGGCCGGCGGAGAGGCCGCGGGGGCCCGCGTTGGCGAGCACCCGCACCTCCTCGCGGAGCCGTGCGTCCGCGTACTCCTCGGCGAGCCGCGCGCGGAGACGCTCGTTGTGGTCGACCACGAGGAGCGTCTCCAGGGCCGGCAGCGACTGCTTCCGCACGGAGCCGACGGCGGCGAGGATGTCCTCCCAGCGGTCCTCCGTGTAGACGCAGATCACCACCGAGAAGCCGGGCGGGGACGTGCTGTCGCTCAAGACGCCTCTCCCCGGGGGACGTTGACCGAGAAGGGGGCGGGCCGGCGGCGGTCCGCCCGGCCGGGGGACTTCTCCTTGAGGATGACCTTCAGGACCCGGATGCCGTCGCGCACGGCGTTGAGGTTGCTGACGCCGTGAATGCGGTTGTACTCGTGGCTCGGCACCTCCTGGACCTTGAGGCCGGCCTTGACGACCCGGATGTTGATCAGGGTCTCGATCTCGAATCCGGTGCAGTCGAGGGTGATCCTGTCGAGGCAGTGGCGCCAGAAGGCGTTGTAGCCGTAGCAGAGGTCGGTGTAGCGGGCGCCGAACTTGCGGTTGACGAGCGTGCAGAGGGCCCAGTTCCCGAGCCTGCGGACGGGCGTCATGTCGTCCGTGCCGCCGCCGTTGGCGAAACGGGATCCCTTGGCGAAATCCGCTCCGCCGACGAGGGCGGAGACGTAGGAGACGATCTCCTGGCCGTCGGCCGAGCCGTCCGCGTCGACCATGACGATGATGTCGCCGGTGCAGGCGGCGAAACCGCTGATCAGCGCGTCGCCCTTGCCTTTTCCGGCCTGTTTGACGACCTTGACGTCCGGCCGGATTTCACGGGCGACGTCGACCGTGTCGTCGGTGGAATTCCCGTCGACGAGAACGACTTCGTGAATCCATTCCGGCAGTGTCCCGAAGACGTACGGAAGGTTCTCCGCCTCGTTCATGGCGGGAATGACGACGCTCACCGGCGGAGCGATCGCCAGGTGTGAGGTGATGGCCCGGTACCGGGCGGCTATTCGACTCGGCTCGGTTATTTCTTCGCCCGCGACGGCTGGGCGCAGGAACGAGCTCATGGGTCTTTTCCCTCTCGTCCGGTGGACCGCCCACCCCTTGGGCGGTCCGGTGGTGTGTCCGGTTCGAAAGGGGGGTTCTCGCCCACCCTCGTGGAAGCGATCTCCTTGCAGGAAGAGCGAGTTGGCATGTTCTGGCCGCGCGGCATCCGCGACTCGGCACACGTTCGGACGCCGAGCGCGGAACCCCCCCTGCCGCGCCCCGCACCGGAGCCACCGCGACGCTGGAGCCCTCCCCTGAGCCGCTGTGCGTGATGGATCGGTGCGGGTGAGATGCACGACGGTATTGATGAATGCGACTGTATGGCAAGACCCGGCTCTGTGGCCCGCCTTTCCGTAGTTTGACGGCGCTTCAGTGATCGGAAGTGCACTTTTCCCGGTCGGATTCGATCAATGCGATGACACGTGGGGGAGTGGTGGGGCGGGATTTACTCCTGTGCGGGGATGTGTGAATGCGTCGCGTTTCATACGGCGTTTGAGCGGGCGATGCGGGCGATGCGGGCGTTGAGCGGGAGCGGAGCATCCGCTTCCTCTAGTGGCCGGATCTCGACGGTCCTTGACGGAGGGTCGGAGGGAGTTCACCCCCAGTTTTGACATGAACACTTCCGGGGTGGCGGATCCGCTGCTACTACCTGGTAACGCAGAGATCCTGCTACAGGGAGGTTCCATGAGACTGCCCCGATTCACCGCCCTCTCCTCCGCCCTCCTGCTCGGCGCCGTCCTCGCCCTCACCGGAGCGGGAACCGCTCAGGCCGCGGAGACCGCCGCACTCGACTACGTGGCGCTGGGGGACTCGTACTCCTCCGGCGTCGGAGCCGGCAGCTACGACAGCGCCAGCGGCAACTGCAAGCGCTCCACGAAGGCGTACCCCGTCCTCTGGAAGAACGCGAACGCCCCCTCCTCGTTCGCCTTCACCGCTTGCTCGGGCGCCCGAACGGGTGATGTGACCGCCAATCAGCTCGGACCGCTCTCGACCGCCACCGACCTGGTCTCCCTCACGATCGGGGGAAATGACGCCGGTTTCGCCGACGTCATGACCACCTGTGTGCTCCAGTCCGAGTCCACCTGCGTCAACCGTGTGAATCAGGCCAAGGCCTACGTCGACTCCACCCTGCCCGGCAAGCTCGACTCCGTGTACGACGCCATCAGGGGCAAGGCGCCCAACGCCCGCGTGGTCGTCCTCGGCTACCCGCGCTTCTACCAGCTGAACGGCACCTGCGTCGCCGGCCTGAGCGAGGGCGAGCGCCGCGCCATCAACGGAGCCTCCGACTATCTCAACGCGGCCGTGGCCAAGCGCGCCGCCGACCACGGCTACACCTTCGCCAGTGTCGTCTCCGCCTTCACCGGGCACGAGATCTGCTCCGGCTCGGCCTGGCTGCACAGCGTCAACTGGCTCAACATCGGCGAGTCGTACCACCCGACCGCCGCCGGGCAGTCCGGCGGCTACCTGCCGCCGTTCAGGAACGCGGTGTAGCGGGTACGTCCGTTCGGGAACGCGGTGCAGCCGGTGGGCCCGTTCAGGAACGGGGTGCAGTCGGTGCGCCGTCCGCACCCGTGGCGCCGGAGCCGGCCGGGACGGTGCTCGTGACACCGCCCGGCGCACCCGGCCCGGCGCCCGGACCGTCGTCCCGTACGGCGTGGTAGACCAGTGCCCCCGCGATGAGCAGCGCCCCGACGATCCCGGCCACCAGGACGGGAACCCGGCGGGGCGCCTCGTGCTTCCGGCCGCCCGAACCACCTTCGCGGGTGCCCGGGGACGGAGCGGGCGCGCCGGCCGGCACGGGCCCGGCGCCCGGTGCGTCGCCGTCCGCCCGTGAGCCGCCCCCGCCCGTACGTGAGCCGCCCCCGCCCGCCTTCGCGCCGCCTCCGTCCGCCCCCGCGCCGCCCGTGGGCCTCCGTGCGCCGCCGCCCGCCACCCGGCGCAGCTCCCGCTCGGCCCGGTCCGCCGTCACGGGGCCCTCCGGCCCCTCGCCCAGGAGCGCGTCGATCACGGCGCCCAGCGGGCCGGACCGGTCGTCCGCCGCCGCCTCCAGGAGCGCCCCCAGGGAGCGCAGTTCCGCCGCCGGGCCCGCGTCGTCCTCCGGCGCGCCGCCGAAGCCGGTGACGACGACCCGGCCGTCGTTCCCCAGGATCACGTCCTCCGGCTCCACGCCCCGGTGGGACACGCCCGCGTCCCGGGCCGCCCGCAGCCCGGCCAGGACCTCGGCGCCGACGCGCGCGGCCTCGCGCGACGGCAGCGGCCCGCCCGCCTCCAGGGTCTCGGCGAGGGTGAGGCCCCGGATCAGCTCCGCCGCCACCCAGGGCCGGCCGTCCTCGGAGACCACGTCGAGGACTCGTACGACGGAGGGGTGGGAGACGCGCGCGACGGCCCGTGCGTCGCGCTCCCGCCGCGCGTGGAGCAGGGGTGCCTCGTCGGCCGGGAGTCCGGGCGGGACCCGGGACTCCTTCAGGGCCACCTCGTGGCCGCTCGTCTCGTCCAGGGCGCGCCAGACGGTGCCCGTCGCCCCTTCGGCCAGGACGTCCAGAAGCCGGTAACGACCCGCGATCACCGTCATGGATCCACGGTAGCCGAGGGTCGCCCTTCCGGCTCCGGTCCGGCGCCGGGCCGGACCGCGGGAACCGCCGGCGGATCTTGGTGGTGGAGATCACACGGCTCCGCGTGCCCCCGGTGGTCGCGCCGGAGTGCAGGATGGTTCGTGACGGTTCGACAGGTGTTCGAGCCCTGTCCAACTCGCCCTGGAATCGGATGTATTCGGAGGGTGACCGTCAACCCCCGTACGAGTGCGTTGAATCCCGTCGCCGGGATACACGGGTGTCATGACGGGGCGATAGGGTTAACCTGCCCGGGTCGGGTGCCCTTGTACGGGTGGGGAGTGACATGGAACAGATAGCAATGCGCAGCAGGCCCCGAGTGCCTGCCATCACCTGCGGGAGCAGCGCGACCAGTTCGCGGCTCGACCGTCATCTCGCGGTGCTCGGCGGACCCGCCGTGCCCCAGCGCGAGGTGGCCGAGGCGACCCTGCTGATGCGGGAACTGACGACGCGTACGCGCGAGGCGCCGGTGCACGGCCACCGCAGCCGCAGCGCCCGGGTCTCGCTCTTCGCACCGCTCCGCCGACTCCGCCGCTCCCTCTTCGGCACCCGCCGCTAGCCCGGGTCCCGGCCGCCCGTACGGCCCCGACCACGACTCCGCCGGACGTGTCCCCGCCCGTCCGGCGTTCGTCGTGTCCGCACCACCCGCCCGCCCCCGTTCCTTCCCCGCCCGTCGTCCCGTCCCCGTTCGCCCGCGCCCGGCCACCCGCTCCCGCCTCCCCGTCAGGCGACCACGCCCGCGTTCCTGAGCTCCTTCACCTCCGACTCCCGCAGCCCGAGTCCGGCGAGCACCTCGTCCGTGTCCTGTCCCAGGGCCGGGATCCGGTCCGTCCGGGGCTCCGGCGCGTCCGGGAACACGATCGGCGGGAGCAGCGTCCGCAGCGGCCCGACCGGCGACTCCACCTCCCGCCACCGGTCACGGGCCGTCAGCTGCGGATGGTCCGCGAGCTCCGCCACCGAGTTGAGCCGGGCGCAGGCGATGCCCGCCGCGTCGAGCCGGGCGAGCGCCTCCTCCGCCGTCAGCGGTGCCAGCACCTCCGCGACCACCGCGTCCGTCGCGGCGCGCCCCGCCACCCGCGCCGCGTTCGTCGCGAAGGCCGGATCGTCGGCGAGGCCGGGCCGGCCGAGCACCTGCCCGGCGAGCCTCCGCCACTCCCGGTCGTTCTGCACGGAGAGCAGCACCAGGCCCCCGTCCGCCGTCGGATAGGCGTCGTACGGGGCGATCACCGCGTGCGCGAGCCCGGTGCGCGCCGGGGCCGTTCCCCCGTGCATCCCGTGGTGCAGCGGATGCCCCATCCACTCGGCGAGCGAGTCGAGGAGGGACACCTCCACCGGCCCGCCCCGGCCGGTCGCGCCGCGCCGCACGAGCGCGGCGAGGACGCCCGAGAAGGCGTACATCCCGGCGGCGATGTCGGCCGCCGGGATGCCCGACTTGACGGGGTGCTCCGGGGTCCCGGTCACCGACACCAGGCCCGCCTCGCACTGGACGAGCATGTCGTACGCCCGCCGGTGCGCGTACGGGCCCTCCGCCCCGTACCCCGAGACGTCCACCGCGATCAGCCGGGGGTGCGCGGCGCACAGGGTGGCGGCGTCCAGGCCGAGGCGGGCCGCCGCCCCCTGCGCCAGGTTCTGCACGAAGACGTCGGCGCCGGCCGCCAGCCGCCTGGCGAGGGCCAGGCCCCGGGGGTCCTTGAGGTCGATCGCCACCGACTCCTTGCCGCGGTTGCACCACACGAAGTGGGAGGCCAGGCCCCGGGCGGCGGTGTCGTACCCGCGGGCGAAGTCGCCGCCGTCGGGGCGCTCGATCTTGACGACGCGGGCGCCGAGGTCGGCGAGCTGACGGGTGGCGAAGGGCGCGGCGACCGCCTGCTCGACGGCGACGACCGTGATCCCTTCGAGGGGGAGTGGCTGAGTGCTCATGACCGCCCTGCCTACCCTGCCGGACGGGCCCTTGTCACCCGGGGATGCGTCACCCTCCTCCGCGCCGCCCTCCTGCCGTTCCCGTCGCTTCGGCGGCCTCGGCCGTTCCGGTCGCGCCGCCGGTCACAGAAGGGCGAACTGCCCCTCCGGTCCTTCCTCCCGGTGGTCCAGTACGGACGCGGGGCGGCGGGACCGGGCCGGCGGCGGCAGCACTCCGGCGGCGCGCAGTGCCGCCGCGCCCGCCGACCCCCGCGCCGCGAGGGCCGCCCGCTCCGGCTCCCGCGCCCCGAGCAGCGCGAGCACGGTGATCAGGTCGAGCAGCTCCGAGGTCCACTCCTGCGGCCAGGCGGCCGGCCCGATCGCCTCCAGCGAGCCGGGCTCCGCCGGAGCGGTCCGGTGCGCGAACCACTGCTCCAGGACCCGCGCCCCGCCCACCCGGAACTCCCAGGCCTCCGCCGGTACGGGGGAGATCCGGCCCCCGTCGAGGACCAGCGCCTCGTCCTCGGAGTCGTACGCCATCGTCGTCGGGCGGGCCGGGACCGCGGCCCGCACGTAGGGGCGGCGGCCGCCCGGCAGCCGGGGCTTCGTCCCGCTCAGGGCGCCCCGCAGCTGCACGTCGAGGAGGCCCCGGCCGAGCGCCACGCCCGCCGCCCAGACCTCCGGGTCGCCGGGGAGCGGGACGCGGCACCCGGCGGGGGAGGGGCGGGCAGCCGCCACCGCCCACGCCAGCCAGTCACGGGCGCCGACCTCCTGCCCGTACCGCTGCCCGAGGAAGTCCAGGAGTCCGGGGGCGAGATTGGGCTCGTGACCGCCGGGGCGCCGGAACAGCGGGCGGATCAGGCCCGGCCGGCCCGCCGGGGAGCGGCCCTCCGGCAGCGCGGCCGTCACCAGGAGCGCGGGTCCGGCCGCCCCCGGCACGTACCCCTGCTCGACGGCGAACAGCTGCGGCTCCCCGGCGACCCGCCACAGCTCCGGCCGCGCGGTGTCGATCAGCCGGTGGTCGGGGAGCAGCCACTGCTCGTCGAACGGTCCGGGCGCCACCCGCACCGGCGCCGGGCACGGGCCCGCCTCGCGCGCGAACCGCACGGTCCCGGTGCGCTGTCCGGGCAGCGCGGCCACCGCGCTCGCCGGGGTGCGGGCCCGGCTGGGCCGGAAGAGCGCCTCCCGCTCGGCCCCCTCGGCAGCCACGAGCCGGTCCCAGCGGGTCCGCAGGGTCCGCGCGTCGGGGGCGACGATCCAGGGGCGGCCGAACCGCAGCGGGGCCACGGACCACGGCATCAACTCGTCGAGGAGGGGCGCGTCCTGCGGCCGGGCGTCATCGGTCACGCCCCGCATGCTAACGACCGCCGTCGGTTCGCCTCCAGCACGTCAGTGGGCTTCGACCGTGACCGTGAAGGAGAAGCGGTCGCCGCGGTAGCGGATGCGGGCCACGTCGACGACCCGGCCGTCCTCGTCGTAGGTCACGCCCGTGTAGTGGAGGATCGGGGAGAGCAGCGGGACCTGGAGCAGGCCCGCCGTCTCCGGGTCGGCGAGGCGGGCCTCGACCGTGTCCGTGATGCGGCTGATCCGCACCCCGACCACGTCCCGCAGCACCTTCGTCATCGGCCAGCGCTCCAGGTCCGCCGGGTCGATCGCGGCGGCGAGGCCGGGAAGCACCGCGTTCTCCGCCCAGTTCGTCGGCTCGCCGCTCTCCCCGTCGCTGCGCAGCCGCCGGTACGCCACGACCTCGGGCACGTCGGGGAAGTACTCCGCGAGCTCCCCGGGCACCGGCTCGGCGCCGTGCCCGAGGACCGTCGTCCGCTCGCCCGACTGCTGGGCCACGATCGCGTCGATCGAGCCGAGCAGCCGGCGCGGGGTGGAGCGGCGGGCACCCGGCTCGATGAAGGTGCCGCGCCGCCGGTGCCGGCTGATCAGGCCCTCCTCCTCCAGCTCCTTGAGGGCCTGGCGCATCGTGAGCACGCTCACGCCGTAGTGCGCGGCGAGCTGCTCCTCGGTGGGCAGCCGCAGCGAGGCGTCGGGCGTGCGGCCCAGTATCGAGGCGCGCAGCGACTGCGAGACCTGGTACCAGAGCGGCAGCTTGCGGTTCAGGACCAGCGAATCGGGAGCGAAGGCGGTCACGGGTCCTCCGTACGGGGCTACGGGCTTACGGCCGGGACTTTACGGCCGGAAATGGCGCTCCAGACCCTGCCACACGTCGTCGTACCCCTTCTGCAGATGGTCGGCGTTCGCGGCCTGCGGGGTCGCGGTCACCGGCCAGCGGGTCTCGAACATGAAGGCGAGGCCGTCGTCGATCTTCTGCGGCTTCAACTCGGCGGCGCTGGCCCGGTCGAAGGTCTCCCGGTCGGGGCCGTGCGCGGACATCATGTTGTGCAGCGAGCCGCCGCCGGGCACGAAGCCCTCGGCCTTCGCGTCGTACGCGCCCTCGATCAGGCCCATGTACTCGCTCATCACGTTCCGGTGGAAGTACGGCGGCCGGAAGGTGTCCTCGCCGACCAGCCAGCGTGGGGCGAAGGCCACGAAGTCCACGTTCGCGAGGCCCGGGGTGTCGGAGGGCGAGGTGAGGACCGTGAAGATCGACGGGTCCGGGTGGTCGTACGAGATCGTCCCGATGACGTTGAAGCGGTGCAGGTCGTAGACGTACGGGGCGTGGTTGCCGTGCCAGGCGACGACGTCCAGCGGGGAGTGCCCGTACGTCGCGGACCAGAGGTTGCCGCAGTACTTGTTGATGACCTCGACCGGGCCCTCGACGTCCTCGTAGGCGGCGACCGGGGCCCGGAAGTCACGGGCGTTGGCCAGGCCGTTGGCGCCGATCGGGCCGAGGTCGGGGAGCTGGAAGGGGGCGCCGTAGTTCTCGCAGACATAGCCGCGGGCGGTCTCGTCGAGCAGCTCGACGCGGAAGCGGACCCCGCGCGGGATCAGCGCGACCTCGCCGGGGCGGGCGGCGAGCAGGCCCAGCTCGGTGCGGAGGAGGAGGCCGCCGCGCTCGGGGACGATCAGCAGCTCACCGTCCGCGTCGCCGAAGACCCGCTCCATGGAGGCGTTGGCGTGGTAGAGGTGCACGGCCATGCCGGTGCGCTGGGTCGCGTCGCCGTTGCCGCCGAGGGTCCACAGGCCGGCCAGCCAGTCGGTGCCGGGGGCCGGGTCGGGCAGCGGGTTCCAGCGCAGCCGGTTCGGGTCGGGCACGGTCTCGGTGAAGGGGGCGCCGCGCAGCGCGCCGTTGTCGACCCGGGTGTACGGCGGGTGCGCGGCCGACGGGCGGATCCGGTAGAGCCAGGAGCGGCGGTTGTGCGCCCGCGGCTCGGTGAAGGCGCTGCCGCTGAGCTGCTCGGCGTAGAGGCCGAGGGGTGCGCGCTGCGGCGAGTTGCGGCCGTGCGGCAGCGCGCCGGGGATCGCCTCCGAGCCGTGCTCGTTGCCGAAACCGGTGCTGTAGGTGAGCGCCTCGGCCGTCTTCCTGGCCTGCTCCGTGGTCATCGCCCGCTCCTGTCCTGAGTCCGCAAGGGAATCCTATGGGAGACCGTAGGATTCCGCGCGCCTCCCGTCAACGGGGCGTCGGGAGAAGGGATCGGAAGGCGTCGCGGGCGGATGCGTGCACGAGGGGGTCAAAAAAGATGAACATTGCTCTACTCTCACGCGCATGTCCCGGACCCGAAGGTTCGTCCTCGCGCTCTCGGTCGTGCTCGCGGCGCTCGCCGCGGCCCTCTTCACCGCCCCCGGGGCCCAGGCCCACGAGGAGCGGCCCGTCACCTTCCCCGACGGCTCCGGCAGCGTGCCGAAGCTCCGCACCGGCGAACCCGACCTCCTCGTCTGCAAGACCGACCGGACCGACTTCGCGCGCCGGATCTCCGGCTTCCCCGCCGCGCTCAAGACCCGCAACCTCACCCTCTTCGAGCGCTGCGCGGCCTCCGGGTACCGCCACCTCCAGCAGGCCGTCGACGCCGTCGACCGGCCCGGCCTCACCATCGCGATCCTCCCCGGCCTCTACGAGGAGGAACCCTCACAGCCCCCGCCCACCGGGGCCTGCGCCCGCCTGAAGGCCCCGAACTCCGCGCTCGGCTACCAGATCCTCAGCTACGAGCAGCAGCGGCAGTGCCCGCACAACCAGAACCTGGTCGCGATCCTCGGCAAGAAGGACCTCCAGATCGAGGGCACCGGCGCCTCCCGGCTCGACGTCGTCATCGACGCCAAGTACCAGAAGCTCAACGCGATCCGGGCCGACGGCTCCGACGGCGTCTACTTCCGCAACTTCACCGCCCAGCGCACCACCTTCAACTCGCTGTACGTCCTCGCCGCCGACGGCTTCGTCATCGACGACGTCCTCACCCGCTGGAACGACGAGTACGGCTTCCTCACCTTCGCCTCCGACCACGGCCTCTACAAGAACTGCGAGTCCTACGGCAACGGCGACTCCGGCATCTACCCCGGCTCGGCCTCGAACATCAACGACGGCCGCGGCTACGACGTCCCCCGCTACTCCATCGAGATCACCGGCTGCCGCAGCCACCACAATATGGTCGGCTACTCCGGCACCGCCGGGGACTCGGTCTGGGTCCACGACAACGAGTTCGACCACAACATGGGCGGCGCCTCCATGGACTCCGCCTTCCCCGGCCACCCCGGACTGCCCCAGAACCACGCCCGCTTCGAACGCAACCTGATCCACGACAACAACCAGAACTACTACCCGTACGTCGCCGACGGCACCTGCGCCAGACCGCCCGTGGAACGCGGCTACGAACGGGGCGTCGTCTGCCCCCAGATCTCCATGCCGCCCGGCACCGGCATCATCACCGCCGGCGGCAACTGGAACCTCTACGAGGACAACTGGGTCTACGGCCACCAGCGCGCCGCCTTCTACCTCAACGCCGTCCCCGCCTTCATCCGCGGCGAGTCCGCCTGGGGCAAGCAGACCGACACCTCCCACCACAACCGCTACGCCGGCAACCACCTCGGCGTCGACCGCTCGGGCGCCTCCCGCCCCAACCGCACCGACGTCTGGTGGGACGGCCAGGGCGGCGGCAACTGCTGGCAGGCCGACACCGGCGCCGGCAGCCCCGGCGCCCTGCCCGAGTGCGGCGCCCGGCGCGGCGAAGTCTCCGGCACCGCCGACCGCCTCGTCGGCGAACCCGTCAAACTCGCCCAGCTCCTCGTCTGCGCCGACTACGACGTCCAGGCCCGCCGCCTCCCGGCCGGCTGCGACTGGTACGGCGCCCGGGGCCTCCAGCGCGTCGAGACCCAACTCGCCCTCGGCAGCGCCCTCGTCCTCGCCCTCACCGGCGGCGCCCTGTGGTGGCGCCGACTGCGCGGCAACCGGCTCGCGGGCGCCGCCACCCTCCTCGGCCTCGCGGGCCTCACCCTCGACGTGGCCGGCTCGACCCTTGCCCTCACCCCCACCGCCGTCCCGGCCGTCGCGCTGCTCCTCACCGGCGCCTGGTGGACCCTCCTCGGCCTGGCCCTCCGCCCCGCCCGCCCCGCCTTCGCCCTGACCACCCTGGCCCTCGGCGCCCTCACTCTCCTCGACGCCTTCGACAAGGCGGTCCTCATGATCCCCGGCACCCCCGTGAGCCCCGCCTGGCTCCGCCTGCTCCTCGGCGTCGTCTGGGTCCTCTGGGCCGTGGTGGCGGCGGGCACCCGCCCCCCGACCCCAGAACCTGCCGAACCCGGGGGAGCGCGGGTGGAAGCCGGGGGTGTGGCGGCCGGACGTGGGGGCGCCGCCACATCCGCCTCCGTCCCCGGCGCCACTCCCGCCTCCGGTCCCGCCTCAGGGTCCGGCTCCATCTCTGGCCCCGTCCCTGTCTCGGGCTCCACCCCCACCCACACCTCCGGTCCTGCTTCCGGCTCCGGCTCCACCCCCACCCACACCTCCGGTCCTGCTTCCGGCTTCGGCTCCACCCCCACCTCCGGTCCTGCTCCTGCTCCTGGCCCCAACCCCGCGCCCCCGCCGACCCCCGACGTCCGCCCGCACCACGGGGAGGGATCCGCGTGACGCGCGTACTCGGGGCACCGCCCCTCGGGCGCCGGTTCGGCGGCCTCTGTCTGGCGCTCGTCCTGGCCGCCGCACCGGTCCTCGCGGGCTGCGGCGGCCGGGCCACCACCCACCACAAGCCCGGCACCGGCCACCAGGAGGCCACCGGCGGCAGCGGCACCCTGCTGTCGGCCCGGGACGAGGCCGGGCACCGGCTCCGGGAGCTTCCCGCGGCGGAAGCGCCCACCGTCCGGGCCGAGGTCCGCCCCGACTCCGAGGGCGGCTGGAACGTCCACCTCACCGTGGAGAGGTTCCTCTTCACCCCGGAGAGCACCGGCGGCGCGGCCGTCCCGGGCCGGGGCCACGCCCACCTCCTGGTCGACGGCCGCGAGACCGGCCGCCTCTACGGGGCCTGGGGACACGTACCGGCCGGCGCCCGCACCCTGACCGTCCGGCTCCACGCGGACGACCACACCGTCTGGGCCGCCGACGGCGCCCCCGTCCAGACCACCGTCCCCCTGGGCGAGGCCCCCGCCACCTCCGCCCCGCCGAGCCCGCGCCCCACCGAGCCCGGCCGGACCGTCACCCTCACCATCACCGGCAAGTCCGTCCAACCACCTCCTTCCCGCATCGAGTTGAAGAAGGGCGAGCAACTCACCCTCCGCGTCACCAGCGACCGCGACGACACCCTCCACGTCCACGGCTACGACCGTGAACTGCCGCTCTCTCCCGGCACGCCCGCCACCCTCACCCTCACCGTGGACCGCACCGGCCTCTTCGAGGTCGAGACGCACGATTCCGGACTCGTTCTGACCCAACTCGTCGTCCGATGACCACGGCCCTAGCCCATGCCCTCACCTCCGTCCCTATCCCCGTCTCCGTCCCTGCCCTCGCCCTTGCCCTTGCCCACGGGCACGATCCCGCTCATGCCCACGCCACGGCGTTCCCCCTTCCGCTCGCCCACGGCGTGGGCTCCCAGCACGACCTCCCCCTCTCCCCCTTCTACGCCTACGCCGGCGCCTTCACCGCGCTCCTCGTCTCCTTCCTCGCCCTCGGCCTGCTCTGGTCCTCCTCCCGCTTCCGGGGCGACCTGGCCGGGCGCCCGCTCCCCGCCGCCCTCCAGCGGGCCGCCGACGCCCCGTCCACCCGCACCGCCCTCCGGCTCCTCGGCGCCGCCGTCGCCCTCGTCTTCCTCCTCCACCTCCTCCTCGGCCCCGACGACCCGGACCGCAACCCCGCCCCCGGCGCCCTCTACGTCCTCCTCTGGGTCGGACTCGTCCCCGCCTCCCTCCTGTTCGGCCCCGTCTGGCGGCTGCTCAACCCCCTGCGCGCCCTCCACGCCCTCCACCCGCCGCGGAACCCCCGCCCGCTGCCCGCCGCCCTCGGCATCCGCCCCGCCGCCGCCGGTCTCCTCCTCTTCACCTGGCTCGAACTCGTCGCTCCCGACAACACCTCCCGCACCACCCTCCTGATCGCCCTCGCCCTCCACCTCGGCGTCCAACTCCTGGGCGCCGCCCGCTACGGCGACCGCTGGTTCGCCCACGCCGACCCCTTCGAGGCGTACTCCTCCCTCCTCGCCCGGCTCTCCCCGCTCGGCCGCCGCGCCGACGGCCGCCTGGTCCTGCGCTCCCCGTTCGACGGCCTCGACTCCACCCCCCAACGCCCCGGTCTCGTCGCCACCGTCTGCGTCCTCCTCGGTTCCACCGCCTACGACGGCCTCTCCGACAACCCCCGCTGGATCACCGCCCTCCAGACCTCACCCCTCGGCCCCGTCCCCACCGCCACACTCGGTCTCCTCGCCGCCGTGGCCCTCTCCGCCGCCTGCTACGGCCTCTGCGCCGGCGCCCTGCGCCTCATGGACCGCGAACTCACCACCCCCCTCACCTCCTTCGCCCACTCCCTGCTGCCCATCGCCCTCGGTTATCTCACTGCCCACTACTTCTCACTCCTAGTCACTGAATTTCCACGCACCGTAATCATGGCAGGGGGTACTGACAACACCCCCGCGCCCGCCCCACCCCTGGGCCCCGGCGGTCTCGCGACCCTCCAGGTCGCCGCCGTCGTCACCGGCCACGTCCTCGGCGTCGTCGCGGCCCACGACCGATCCGTGCGCCTCTTCCCGCCGGCCCGGGCCGTCGCCGGTCAACTCCCCCTGTTCGTGCTGATGATCGCGTACACCCTCGGCGGCATCGGCCTGCTCGTCGCCTGAGGCCCCGGCTTCGCCCGTCCCCGCCGGAGCGGCATCATGGACCCCGTGCCCCAGACCCGTCCCCCGACCGCTCCGGCGCTCCGCCGCGCCCCCGTGCAGCAGCGCAGCGCCGAACGGCTCGCCCGGATCCTCGACGCCTGCGCCCTACTCCTCGACGAGACCGGGTACGAGCGGCTGAGCACCCGTGCCGTCGCCGTCCGCGCCGGTGTCCCCATCGGCTCCGTCTACCGCTTCTTCGGCAACAAGCGGGCGATGGTCGCGGCCCTCGCCCTCCGCAACCTCGACCGGTACGCCGAGCGGGTCTCCGAGCGCCTCGCCGCGACGCCGCCCCTCGACGCGTACGGCGCCATCGACGGCGTCCTCGACGAGTTCATCGCGATGAAGCGGACCGTCCCGGGCTTCGCCCTCGTCGACTTCGGCGTGCCCGCCGCCGCACCCGGAGAGGCCTCCGGCGGCACCGCCGACGAGGAACCCGGCGATCCCGGCACCACCACCGACAGCCCCGGTACAGCCGCCGGCGGTCCCGGCACGGTCGCCGGCGACGACGGTTCGGGTGACGACGCGGACTCGGGCGAGGGCGCGGACTCGCGTGACGAGGCCGAGGATCCCAACCGGCTCGTTGCCGAGCGGATCTGCGGGCTCCTCGCCGCCCATCTGGGCCGTCCCGCCGACGAGGAACTTCACCGGAAGGTGCTCGTCGGGGTCGAGACCGCCGACGCCCTCGTACGGCTCGCCTTCCGTGCGGACCCCGCCGGAGACCCGGCGCTCGTCGACGAGACCCGGCTCCTCCTCCACGCGTACCTGGGCCCCTCCCTCTCGTAGGCCTCGTAGGCCTCGTAGGCCTCATAGGACTCGTAGGACTAGTGGGGTTCGTAGGGCTTTTAGGAGCCGCGGGCTCAGGGACGGCCCCGGGTCAGTCGCGTTCGCGCCAGCGGAGGACTTCGAGGGCGGCCGCCACGTCGAGCGGACGGGAAGCGAGCGGGAGCGGCAGCAGCCGGTCGGCGTGGGCGAGCCGCCGGAGCAGGGTGTTGCGGTGGACGAAGAGGCGGGCGGCCGCCCGGGAGGCGTTGCACTGCGCGGCGGTGAAGACGCGTACTGCCTCGGTGATCTCGGCCGGCGCCGTCGCCAGGTCACCGAGGACGCGCGTGACGAAGCGGTCGGCGTGCTCGGGGTCCTGGGTGAGGAGCGCGACGAGTTCGACCTCGTCGTACGAGGTCAGGCGTCGGGCGGACGAGAGCCTGGCCAGCATCCGCTGGGTGGTGAGCGCGTCGAGGTGGCCGCGGCGGAAGCCGTCGACGCCGGGCGCGGCCGAGCCGAGCGCGACGCGTACCGCCGGCAGTTCGTCCAGGGCGTCCCGGATCCGGTCCGTCTCGGGTCGGCCGTGGACCCACACCCAGCGGGTCGCGGCGCCCGCGATGACGCTCAGCGGCGGTGCCCCGTCCGCCGCGGCGGCGAGGGCGTCCGCGGCGCGGTCGAGCCGGTGCAGGTCGGCGTCGGGATCGTCGGTCCAGACGACGGCGGCGGTGTGCGTCGGGTCCAGGGCGTAGCCCAGCCGGGCCTGGGCGCGCTGCCGGGTGATCGGCGCGCCGTCCAGCAGCAGCGCCACGACCTCGCGGCGTTCGGCGTGGGTACCGCGGGTGAGCTCGCCGCGCTCCACGTGCATGCGTGCGGCGATGGCGGCGACGGTGCCGTCGACGAAGGCGGAGATGGACCGCAGCGACACGTCGAGCAGTTCGCGCAGGTCGTCGGTGTCGTCGGTGAGCGAGCAGGCGATCTGTGTCCACACGCGCACGGCGACGCCCTGACCGACCCGGTAGGCGTCGAGCGCGGTCTCGTCGAGGCCGCGCCGCACGAGGTCGCGGGCGATGGCCAGCGGCGCTTCCCCCTCGTTCGCGGGCACGGGTTCGCCCGGCGCGCGCACGTTGGAGGCCGCCCAGAACAGCAGGTTGGACCGGTTGGTCCGGCGCATCCCGGCGGCGAGCACCGGGTCGGCGGCGACCGCCTGCTGCGCCTGGCTGGACAGCGTGGCCGCGTCGAGTTCGGCGAGCCACTCCGGCCTGGGGTCGAGCGCGATCTCGGCGCCCCGACGGATCAGCTCCCGGACGCGGGGCGACGGCGGTTTCCACAGCGGCATACGGCGACTGTAGTGGTGCACATCGCACCGTACGGGCGCCCTTCCGGTGCACATCGCGCTTGGCCGCCCGGTCGTCCACGCCCCACCATGGTCGAACCGCACGTCGTCATTTCCTTCCTCGTCACCCTGTCCCGCAGCTCCGTTCTCTCCCGTCGCCCCGTCGCCCCGTCGCCCCGTCGGCCTGTCGCCCCGTCCTCACGCCGTCCCGCCGTCCCGTCCTCCCGCTGTCTCGTCGTCTGGAGCCGTCGCCCATGTCCGTTCCCTCAGTCCGGCCCACCGCCGAGCACCTCGACGTCCTGATCATCGGCGCCGGCATCTCCGGCATCGGGGCCGGCCGCTACCTGAAGACCGGCCTGCCGTCGAAGAGCTTCGCGATCCTGGAGGCCCGGGCCGCCTCCGGCGGGACCTGGGACCTGTTCCGCTACCCGGGGATCCGGTCCGACTCCGACCTGCACACCTTCGGCTACGAGTTCAAGCCGTGGCGGGACGAGGAGTCCATCGCCGCCGCGCCCCGGATCCTGTCGTACCTGCGCGAGACCGCGACCGAGAACGGACTCGACGATCACATCCGCTACCACCACAAGGTGCTCTCCGTCTCCTGGTCGAGCGACCTGGCGCGGTGGACGGTGCACGTCGAGCGCGCCGACACCGGCGAGCGGACGACGCTGACCTGCTCCTGGCTGTTCTGCGCGGGCGGCTACTACCGCTACGACCAGGGGTTCACCCCGCACTTCGAGGGCCGGGAGCGCTTCCGCGGCACGATCGTGCATCCGCAGCACTGGCCCGAGGACCTCGACCACACCGGCAAGCGGGTGCTGGTGATCGGCAGCGGCGCCACCGCGGTCACGCTGCTGCCCGCCATGGCCGACACCGCCGCGCACGTGACGATGCTCCAGCGGACCCCGTCGTACATCATGCCGGTGTCGAAGAAGGACGTGGTCGCCAACGCCCTGAAGAAGTACCTCGGGCAGGAGCGGGGTTACGCGCTGACCCGGCGCAAGAACATCGCCCAGCAGCGCTTCGTCTGGGCCTTCTGCCGGCGGTACCCGAAGGCCGCGCGCAAGTTCATCCGGTGGGTCAACGCCAGGCAGCTGCCCGAGGGCTACCCGGTCGACGAGCACTTCAACCCGCCGTACGACCCCTGGGACCAGCGCTTGTGCGCCGTGCCCGACGGGGACCTGTTCAAGGCCCTCCGCGCCGGGAAGGCCTCGGTCGTCACCGATCGGATCGCCACCTTCACCGAGAGCGGGGTACGACTGGAGTCCGGCCGCGAACTCGAGGCCGACGTCGTCGTCACCGCGACCGGCCTGAACGTGCAGGCGTTCGGCGGCGTCGAGGTCACCGTCGACGGCGAGGAGATCCGCCTCGCCGACACCATCGCCTACAAGGGCATGATGCTCTCCGGAGTGCCCAACCTGGCCTTCTCCATCGGCTACACCAACAGCTCCTGGACGCTGAAGGTCGGCCTGCTGTGCGAGCACTTCTGCCGACTCCTCTCCCACATGGACGCCTCCGGCCACGACGTCTGCCGGCCCGAGCCGGCGGATCCGGCGATGCCGACCCGGCCGTTCCTCGACTTCGGCGCCGGCTACATCCGGCGCGCGGTGGACCGGCTGCCCCGCCAGGGCGACCGGATGCCGTGGCTGACCTCGATGGACTACCACTCGGACGTCAAACTGCTCCGTTCCGACAGCGTCGTCGACCCGGAACTGCACTTCACCCGGTCCGGGGCCGCCCGTGCCACGGTGACGGCCGCCCGCGACGACGGCGGCTTCCCGCGCCACGACGGCCTTCTGGCGAGGGAGGCGACGACTTCCTGACGTGGGATACGGCGACTTTCCGACGAGGGAGACAGCGGCCTTCCGGCGAGGGAGACGGCGGCTTTCCAGCAAGGGAGGGGAGCGGTGCGGGCACACCCCTCCCCTCCCTCCCTACCGGTCGGTATGCTCGGCGCCACCCGACGCCCCAGGGAGACGCCATGTCCACCGCCCTGCGCATCTGCCCCCTCTGCGAAGCGACCTGCGGACTGACCCTGACGCTAGAAGGGACCAGGGTCACCGGGGCGCGCGGCGACCGTGACGACGTCTTCAGCCGGGGGTTCGTCTGTCCCAAGGGCGCCGCCTTCCCCGAGGTCGACGCCGACCCGGACCGGCTCCGCCGCCCCATGGTCCGGAAGGACGGCGAACTCCGGGAGGTCGACTGGGCCGAGGCGTTCGACACGATCGCCGCCCGAATCCGTCCGATCGTCGAGGAGTACGGGCCGGACGCCGTGGGTATCGTCCTGGGCAACCCCAATGTGCACACGATCGCCGGAGCCCTCTACCCGCCCCTGCTCGTCGGCGCGCTGCGCACCCGGAACCTCTTCACGGCGTCCACGCTCGACCAGATGCCCAAGCACGTGTCCAGCGGCCTGCTCTTCGGGGACCCCCTCGCCGTCCCCGTGCCGGACCTGGACCGCACCGACCACCTGCTCGTGCTCGGCGCCAACCCCCTGGACTCCAACGGCAGCCTGTGCACCGCCCCCGACTTCCCCGGCAGGCTCAGGGCGCTCCGCCGGCGCGGCGGCACCCTCACCGTCGTCGACCCCCGGCGCACCCGCACCGCGCGCCTCGCCGACCGGCACGTCGCGATCCGCCCCGGCGCCGACGCGCTGCTCCTCGCCGCCCTCGTCCACACCCTCTTCGCGGAGGACCTCACCGACCTCGGACCGCTCGCCGCCCACGTCGAGGGCGTCGAGGAGGTACGGGCCGCGGTACGGGAGTTCAGCCCCGAGACGGTCGCCGCCGCCTGTGACGTGGACGCCGCCACCGTCCGCGCCCTCGCCCGGGAGCTCGCCGCCGCGCCCACCGCCGCCGTCTACGGGCGGATGGGCAGCTCCACCGTGGCGTACGGCACCCTCGGCAACTGGCTGGTCGACGTCCTCAACGTCCTCACCGGCAACCTCGACCGGCCGGGCGGCGCGCTGTTCCCGCTCTCCGCCACCGCGCCCGCCCCGCGCCCCGCAGGACCCGGCAGGGGCTTCGCCCTCGGCCGCCGGCACAGCCGGGTCTCGCACCACCCCGAGGTCAAGGGAGAACTGCCCCTGGTCGCGCTCGCCGAGGAGATCGAGACCCCGGGGGAGGGGCGGGTCCGCGCCCTCGTCACCATCGCCGCCAACCCCGTCCTGTCCGCCCCCGACGGAGACCGCCTCGACGCGGCCCTCGGCTCCCTCGACCTCATGGTCGCCGTCGACCCGTACCTCAACGAGACCACCCGCCACGCCGACGTCCTGCTGCCCCCGCCGCCGCCCTCGCAGAGTGCCCACTTCGACTTCGCCTTCAACGGGTTCGCCGTCCGCGACCAGGTCCGCCACACCCCGGCGGCCGTTCCCCTCGAAGCGGGCCGGATGGACGAGTGCGAGATCCACGCCCGGCTGATCCTCGCGGTTTCGGGCATGCACGGCGCGCCGCCCTCGGCCGTGGACGACCTCGCCATCCGCACCACCCTCGCCAAGGCCGTGGCGCAGGAGCACTCGCCGGCGTACGGCGCCGACCCCGAGGAGTTCGCGGCCCGGCTCACCGGGGACACCGGAGCCGAGCGGCGACTCGACCTGATGCTGCGGCTCGGCCCGTACGGGCTCACCCTCGACGAGCTGAAGGCGCACCCGCACGGCATCGACCTCGGCCCGCTCAAGCCCCGCCTGCCCCAGCTCCTCAAGACCCGCAGCGGACGGATCGAGCTCCTGCCCGCGCCGCTCGCCGCCGACCTGCCCCGGCTGCGCGCCGCGCTCGACGCCGTACCCGACCCGGACGCCCTCCGGCTCGTCGGGCGCAGGCACCTGCGCTCGAACAACAGCTGGCTGCACAACACACCGGCGCTCGGCGGCGGTTCGAACCGGTGCACGCTCCAGGTGCACCCCCGGGACGCGGACCGGCTGCGGCTGACCGACGGCGGGCTCGCCCGGGTCAAGGGGGAGGGCGGCGAGCTGGAGGTACCGGTCGAGATCACCGACGGGGTGCGGCCGGGCGTGGTGAGCCTCCCGCACGGCTGGGGTCACGACCGGGCGGGCACCCGGCTCGCCGTGGCGTCCGTCCGCCCCGGAGTCAATGTCAACCAGCTCCTCGACGGGTCGCGGATCGACCCCCTCTCCGGCACCGCCGTGCTCAACGGCTTCCCCGTCGAGGTGTCGCCCCTGCCGTGATCCGGAGCGCCGCTCCGCTGTGATCCGGCGTGATCCGAAGCGCCTCCCGGTCACGACCCGAAGCGCCTCCCGGTCACGACCCGGAGCGCCTCCCGGTCACGACCCGGGGTGCCTCCCGGGCGTGATCCGGAGTTCCGTCCTGCCGTGCCCCGGTGCCCCACCCTGCCGCGCCTCCGAGCCGCACCCCCGTATTGACCTGGGGTTTTGCTCGTATTGCTCACACGTCAACACCTTGTTAACGGCGGAAGGGGGCACCTACGGTCGTCCGGACCGCCGCTCGGCGGCAGTTCAAGGGTGAACGTGAGGTGTCCTCCATGCTGACCGTCCTCGGCTTCGCCATGATCGCGACCTTCCTGGTCCTGATCATGACGAAGAAGATGTCGCCGATCGCGGCGCTCGTGCTGATCCCCGCGCTCTTCTGCGTCGCGGTCGGGCAGGGGGCCCGGCTCGGCGACTACGTCATCGACGGCGTCGGCAACCTGGCGCCGACGGCCGCGATGCTGATGTTCGCGATCGTCTATTTCGGCGTCATGATCGACGTCGGCCTCTTCGACCCGATCGTCCGGGGCATCCTGCGCTTCTGCAAGGCCGACCCCGTGCGGATCGTCGTGGGCACGGCGGTGCTCGCCGCGATCGTCTCCCTGGACGGCGACGGTTCCACCACGTTCATGATCACCGTCTCGGCGATGTACCCGCTCTACAAGCGGCTCGGGATGAGCCTGGTCGTCATGACGGGCATCGCCGCCACCGCCAACGGCGTCATGAACACCCTGCCCTGGGGCGGTCCCACCGCCCGCGCCGCGACCGCCCTGAAACTGGACGCCGCCGACATCTTCGTGCCGATGATCCCCGCGCTCGGCGTGGGCCTGCTCTTCGTCTTCGCCCTCGCGTACGTCCTCGGCCGCCGCGAGCGCAAGCGCATCGGCTACCTCACGCTCGACGAGGCCCTGGTGCCGGAGACCGACACGGTGCTGGTCGCGGCCGGTGGCGGCGAGAGCGCGGCCGGCCGCGTGACTGCCGGTGGCGGTGGCGGTGGCGGTGCCGGTGGCGGTGGCGGTGGCGGTACCGGTGAGGGGGAGGGGGAGGACAAGGGCGCGGAGGACGGTGACGGGTTCCAGGGGCTCGACCCCGACCGGCCCACGCTCCGGCCCCGGCTGTACTGGTTCAACGCCGGTCTGACGGTCGCGCTGCTCACCGCGATGATCCTCGAACTGCTGCCGATCCCGGTGCTGTTCCTCCTCGGCGCCGCCCTCGCGCTCACCGTCAACTATCCGGACATGGCCGAGCAGAAGGCCCGCATCGCCGCCCACGCCGACAACGTCCTCAACGTCTCCGGCATGGTCTTCGCCGCCGCCGTCTTCACCGGCGTCCTCACCGGTACGGGCATGGTCAAGCACATGGCGGACTGGCTCGTCGGCGCGATCCCCGAGGGCATGGGGCCGCACATGGGCCTGGTCACCGGTGTGCTGAGCCTCCCGCTCACCTACTTCATGTCGAACGACGGCTTCTACTTCGGCGTGCTTCCGGTCCTCGCGGAGGCGGGCGCGGCCCACGGCGTCTCGCCCCTGGAGATCGCCCGGGCGTCGGTCGTCGGCCAGGCCCTGCACATGTCGAGCCCGCTGGTGCCGGCGGTGTACGTGCTCGTGGGCATGGCGAAGGTGGAGTTCGGCGACCACACCAAGTTCACGGTGAAGTGGGCCGCGCTGACCTCGCTGGTCGTGCTGGCGGCGGCGGTCCTCTTCGGGATCGTCTGAAGCGCCCGTTCTCCGAAGCGCCCGGTTTCCGAGGCATCCGGTTTCCGAGGCGCCTGGTCTCCGGGGCATCCGGTCTCCGAGGCGCCCGGTCTGCGAAGTCCTCAGTCTCCGAACCCGCCCGGTCCCGGGCGGGTTCGGCGGGCTCTGCGCCGGACGGGCGACTCGGAGATCGACACGAGCATGTCGCCACCCTCCGCAGTCATCCGATGACTGATAGTCGGATTATCGGCTGAAACACCCGACATGTCCTTTCCTGGAGGAGCTCGCATGCCCGCTCGTGCTGTCCGCCCCCTCGCCGCCACCCTCGCGGCCACGGCCGCCTTCGGCGGCCTCGCCCTCGCAGGCGCCCCGGCCGCGTTCGCCGCCCCCGGCGACAACGGCGACATCAAGGTTCACAAGGTCGGCACCCCCTACGGCGACCTGAACGACGAGGCGAGGGTCTGCAGGTTCTACCTCGCGGCCTTCAACTTCGACATCCTCCAGGAGGTCAGCTGGGAGATCACCCCGCAGCCGCCCCGGCCCGAGGTCCCCACCCTCAGCGGCCGCGTCGCGCTGAACACCGGGATGGGCCACACCAACCCGCTGACGCTGCCCGAGGGCCAGTACCGGGTCACCTGGACCTTCCCGGGTGCCACCCCCACCGGCAAGCAGAAGATCTTCACGGTCGACTGCCACGGCAACGGCCCGGGCGGACGCCCGAACAACGGCCCGAACAACGGCTCCGGCAACAACTGGTCCAACAACGACAACGCCGACACCAACAACGGCGGCGGCAACTGGTCCAACAACGGGCAGGGCCGGCCCCCGCAGGGCCCGGTGGGCGCGGGCGGCGGTGGCGTGCAGCTCGCCGCGGCCGAGGAGTCCTCCACCTTCGGCGTCGGGGCGGCCGTCGCCGCCGGTCTCGCCGGCACGGCCGGACTGGTCATGCTCCGCCGCTCGCGCCGCCGCAACGATGGCGCCGCGTAGGTCCCGCATCACGCGCAGGCGACGGCGCCTGTTCCGGCTCGCCAGGACCGTGACGGCGGTCGTGGTCCTGGTGGTCGGAGGCTTCTGGTGGGCGGGCGACGAGGAACCCGCCGCCCCGCCCCTCGCCGCCGCCCCTGCCGCTTCCGGCGGAGCCGGAACGGCGGAGGTGGAGGCGGCGGGAGCGGTCGCGGCGGCCGGCGCTCCGGCCGCCCTGGACCGCCAGGCGAAACCCGAGGCCCCGCCGGAGAGCACGCCCCCGCCGGCGAGCGCCCCCTCTCCGAAGGCCGCGCCTCCTGCGCAGGCGGTGCCCTCCCCGAAGGGCCCGACGAGCCAGGCGAATCGGACGAGCCCGAAGAGTTCGACGAGCCAGACGAGCCCGAAGAACCAGGCGAGCCCGACGAGCCCGAAGAGCACGCCCTCCCCGAAGGCCGTGCCCCGGCCGAGGAGCGCGTCCCAGGGAGCGCTCGCGCCGCTTCCCCGCTCGCGCCCCACCGCCGTCGCCGTCCCGGCCATCACCATCGAGGCCCCCGTGACCGACCTGCACCTCGACCGGAAGGGGCAGCTCGCCGCCCCGCCGGTCGACAACCCCAGCATCGTCGGCTGGTACGCCAAGGGGCCCACGCCGGGCGAGCGCGGGACCGCCGTCGTCGTCGGTCACCGCGACACCCTCACCGGACCCGCGGTCTTCCTCAACCTCGGCGTCCTCAACCCCGGCAACACCGTCCGGGTCGCCCGCGCCGACGGCAAGGTGGCCGTCTTCACGGTCGACCGCATCAAGACGTACGCCAAGAACGACTTCCCCGACGAGGAGGTGTACGGCGCCACCGGGCGGCCCGAACTGCGACTGCTCACCTGTGGCGGAGCCTTCGACCGCAAGACGGGTTACGAGGCGAACATCGTCGTCTTCGCCCACCTCACCGACATCGCCCAGAAGATCTGACGCTCCCGGAGCGCCGAGTACCGACACGAGTACCGGCACGCTGAAATACCGGCACGCTGAAATACCGGCACACTGAAGTACCGGCACACTGAAGTGCCGAAGCGCCTCGAACGTCCGGTCGACGGATCCCAGCCGCTCCGTCGACCCCCTCCCGCCGCGCCCGGCGGGCCACACCGACCGGTGTGCGCCCCGCCGGGCGCGGCGGCGCGTCCGGGCCGCGTCCCCCGGCGGCAAGGCGGAGCGGTCCGGTTCCGGTGCTCCGTGCCTGTCCGGTTCCGCCGTGGACGGCGCCCGGTCCGGGGCGGCACGATCGGCTCCGTACCGGAAATCCCGTGGAGGCACCGGACCGGTCCGGGACTGAGACCCGGGGCACGCCCCGCCGCCCTGGCGCCGGAAAACTAACGGCGCTAGTTTGGGTGGGCGACGAACCCGTCGGTAACGTGAGGAGACAGCGGATGAAGGCGCACGACGCGATGTACATCGGCGGGGAATGGCGTCCCGCCTCCTCCACGGACACCATCGCGGTGGTCAACCCGGCGGACGAGCAGGTCATCGGCCACGTCCCGGCCGGCACCGCCGAGGACGTCGACGCCGCCGTACGCGCCGCCCGCGCCGCGCTGCCCGGCTGGGCCGCCACCCCGCCCGCCGAGCGCTCCGCCCGCATCGCCGCCCTGCGCGACGCGCTCGCCGCCCGCGCGGAGGAGATCGCCGCCACCGTCACCGCCGAGCTCGGCGCCCCGCCGCAGCTCGCCGCCGCCGTCCACGCCGGGCTGCCGATCGCCGTCGCCGGCACGTACGCCGAACTCGCCGCCACCCACCCCTTCGAGGAGAAGGTCGGCAACTCCACCGTCTACGCCGAGCCGGTCGGCGTCGTCGCCGCGATCACCCCCTGGAACTATCCGCTCCACCAGATCGTCGCCAAGGTCGCCCCGGCCCTCGCCGCCGGCTGCACCACCGTCCTCAAGCCCGCCGAGGACACCCCGCTCACCGCGCAGCTCTTCGCCGAGGCCGCCCACGAGGCGGGCCTGCCCGCCGGCGTCTTCAACCTGGTCACCGGCCTCGGCCCGGTCGCCGGTCAGGCGCTCGCCGAGCACCCGGACGTCGACCTCGTCTCCTTCACCGGCTCCACCGCCGTCGGCCGCCGCATCGGCGCCCTCGCGGGCGGCGCGGTCAAGCGGGTCGCCCTCGAACTCGGCGGCAAGTCCGCCAACGTGATCCTGCCGAGCGCCGACCTCCCCAAGGCCGTCGCCGTCGGCGTCGCCAACGTCATGTCCAACTCCGGCCAGACGTGCAGCGCCTGGACCCGCATGCTGGTCCCCGCCGACCGGTACGAGGAGGCGGTGGCGCTCGCCGCCGAGGCCGTCGCCAAGTACGTCCCCGGCGAGCGCGTCGGCCCGCTGGTCAACGCCAAGCAGCAGGAGCGCGTCCGCGGCTACATCGAGAAGGGGGTCGAGGAGGGCGCCCGGCTCGTCGCCGGCGGCCCCGAGGCCCCGCGCGAGACCGGCTACTACGTCTCCCCGACCGTCTTCGCCGACGTCACCCCGGACATGACCATCGCCCAGGAGGAGATCTTCGGGCCGGTCGTCTCGCTCCTGAAGTACGAGGACGAGGCGGAGGCCCTCGCCATCGCCAACGGCACCGTCTACGGCCTCGCCGGAGCCGTCTGGGGCGACCCGGAGGAGGCCGTCGCCTTCGCCCGCCGCATGGACACCGGCCAGGTCGACATCAACGGCGGCCGCTTCAACCCGCTGGCCCCCTTCGGCGGTTACAAGCAGTCCGGCGTCGGCCGGGAGCTGGGCGCGCACGGCCTCGCCGAGTACCTCCAGACCAAGTCCCTGCAGTTCTGAGCCCGCGCCCTTCCTGGAAACAGCCCGAGCCCCGAGGAGCACCGCACGTGAGCCTGATCCGCGCCGCCGTCCTGCCCGCCGTCGGCGCTCCGCTGGAGATGACCGACATCGAGCTCCCGGAGCCCGGCCCCGGCCAGGTCCGGGTCCGCCTCGCCGCCGCCGGCGTGTGCCACTCCGACCTCTCCCTCTCCAACGGCACCATGCGCGTACCGGTCCCGGCCGTCCTCGGCCACGAGGGCTCCGGCACCGTCGTCTCCGTCGGCGAGGGCGTCACGCACGTCGCCCCCGGTGACGAGGTCGTCCTCAACTGGGCGCCGTCCTGCGGAAGCTGCCACCCCTGCTCGCTCGGCGAGGTCTGGCTCTGCGCCGACGCCCTGACCGGCGCGGGCAACATCCACGCCCGCACCCAGGACGGCACCGAGCTGCACCCCGGCCTCAACGTCGCCGCCTTCGCCGAGGAGACGGTCGTCGCCGCCCGCTGCGTCCTGCCCGTGCCCGACGGCGTCCCGCTCGCCGACGCCGCCCTGCTCGGCTGCGCCGTGCTCACCGGCTGGGGCGCGGTCCACCACTCCGCACGGGTCCGGGAGGGCGAGACCGTCGCGGTGTACGGCGTCGGCGGCGTGGGCCTCGCCGCGCTCCAGGCCGCCCGGATCGCGGGCGCGGCGACGATCGTCGCCGTGGACGTCTCCCCGGAGAAGGAGGCCCTCGCGAGGGCGGCCGGGGCCACCGAGTACGTCGTCGCCTCCGCGACCACGGCGAAGGACATCAGGAGGCTGACCGGCGGGCAGGGCGTCGACGTGGCCGTGGAGTGCGTGGGCCGCGCCGTCACCATCCGCACCGCCTGGGAGTCCACCCGGCGCGGCGGCCGGACCACGGTCGTCGGCATCGGCGGCAAGGACCAGCAGGTCACCTTCAACGCCCTGGAGATCTTTCACTGGGGCCGCACCCTGGCCGGCTGCGTCTACGGCAACTCGAACCCGGCCGAGGACCTGCCGGTCCTCGCCGGGCACATCAGGGCCGGCCGGTTCGACCTCGGCTCCCTCGTCACCGAGCGGATCACCCTGGACGGCATCCCCGGCGCCTTCGACAACATGCTCGCGGGCAAGGGCGGCCGGGCCCTGGTCGTCTTCCCCTGAAGCCCTGAAGCCCTGAAGCCCTGAAGCCCTGAAGCCCTGAGGCTCACGCGGCAGACTCCCGCGACATCACAGGTCGAGGGTGAGGCGTGGGCCGCGCGAGCGGCCCACGCAGATCATCATCGAGGCCCCCGCGGCCTTCTCCGCCTCGCCGAGGACGGAGTCGTGGTGCTCGGGCGTCCCCCCGAGCACCTTCGTCTCGCAGGTGCCGCACCAGCCCTCCTCGCAGGAGTACGCCACGCCCGGCACCACCTCCCGCACCGCGTCGAGCAGGCTCCGCCCCGGCTCCACCCGGACCGTCAGCCCGCTCCGGCGCAGCTCCGCCTCGAAACCGCCCCCTGGGTCCGGCACCGGCACCGGCGCGGTCGCCGGCGCCGCCCCGAACCGCTCCGTGTGCAGCGCCCCCGTCCAACGCTCCTCCACCGCCCGCAGCAGCCCCTCCGGACCGCAGCAGTAGACGGCCGTCGACGGGGGCAGCGCCCCGAGGGCCGCGTCCAGGTCGAGGAGTCCCGCCGTGTCCTGCGGCACCAGCGTCACCCCGGGCAGCCCCGCCAGCTCCTCGCGGTACGCCATCGAGGCCAGGCTCCGGCCCCCGTACAGCAGGGACCAGGAGGCCGGGGGCAGGGAGCGGAGCATCGGAAGCAGCGGGGTGATGCCGATGCCGCCCGCGACGAACAGGTACCGCTCGGCGGGCACCAGCGGGAAGCGGTTGAACGGCCCCCGCACCCCGAGGACCGTGCCCGGGCCCACGGAGGCGTGGACCTCCTCCGAACCGCCCCGGCCCGCCGGCTCCCGCAGCACCCCCAGCCGGTAGACCTCCCGGTCGTCCGGGTCGCCGCACAGCGAGTAGTGCCGGACCGCCCCGGACGGCAGGGTGACCTCCAGGTGCGCGCCGGGCTCCCACGGGGCCAGGTCGGCGCCCGAGGGGTCGGCGAGCAGGAGCCCGAGGACGCCCTCGGCCTCCCGGACGACCGACCGGACCGTCAGCCGGAACACGGACATGCGACACCTCGAAGCTCGGAACGGACGGGAAGGAGAACGGGTACGGGATCAGCGCGCGGCGCCCGCCGGCGGCGGGAGCAGCGGCTCCGGCCACACCCGGCAGAGCACCCCGTACAGCACCGCGGCCACCGTGAAGGAGGCCGGCAGGCTCAGGTCGACGCCGTCCGTGAGGTCGGTCAGCGGGCCGACGTACAGGGGGTTGTTGACCCACAGGACCCCGACCAGGGAGCCCGCGGCGAAGGCGCCGGCCGCCCGCGGGTTGACCCCGCGCACGTACCAGTACCGCCCGCCCCCGCCCGTGGTGAAGGAGCGCAGCGCCTCCGCGTCGTACCGGCCCCGGTGGAGCCCGTACCCGACGAAGAGCACGGCCGCCCACGGCGCGACGACGGTGAGCAGCAGCGTCACGAACGCCGACATCGCGTCCATGGCGTCGTACACCACCGCCCCCAGGTACAGCACGGCCCCGGCGAGCAGCGCGACCACCGTGGTCACCGCCGCCCGCGAGGAGCGCCAGAACACCGAGTTGGCGGAGAGGCCCGCCGCGTACAGGCAGAGGCCGGCCTGCGGCAGGGTGCCCGCGAAGCCGAAGAGCACCACCGCCACCGCGAACCAGCCGGGCACCGCGTCCGTCAGGCCCTGGAGCCACGGCTCGTCGGGCACGGGGAAGAGGGTCGTCACGTACGCGCCGGTCAGCAGCGCGGCGAGACTGCTGAGGAACATCGCCACGCCGCTGGCCCGGGCCACCCGTCCCGGCCGGGTGGAGGACGGCATGAAGCGGGTGTAGTCGCCCTGGAAGGTGGCGTAGGACAGCGGCACGGTCGCGGAGGCGGTCGCCGCGAGCAGCCAGGTGTGCAGGACGCCGTCCAGGGCCAGCGGCCCGCCGCCGTACCCCGGGTCGAACTTCGGGGCCAGGACGAGGAGGGTGCCGAGCAGGACCGCCCCGCCGGTGACGGCGGTGATCCGGTACGTGCGGACGAGCGCCTCGTGGCCGCGCACGGCGACCAGCGCGACCGCCGCCGCCGTCACGAGCATGGCGACGGTCAGCGCCCCCGGGCCCGTCGGGGTGGAGAGCAGCCGGTGCCCCGCCACCATGACGGCGGTGCCGCCGGTCCACACGGCGATGGCGAAGAAGCCGAGCGCGGTCACCACCGTGAGGACGTTGCCGACGACCCTGCCCCGCACCCCGAAGTGCGCCCCGCTGGACACGGGGTCGTTGGTGCCGGTGCGGACGCCGAACCGGGCCAGCGGCGCGAGCAGCGCCGTCCCGACGGCGACACCCACCGTGATCGCGCTCGCCGAGGCCCACCAGCCGAGGCCGAAGACCACGGGCAGCGCGCCGAGCACGACCGTGCCGAACGAGAACTGCGCGGACGGCCAGATCCAGCCGAAGTCGGCCGGGGACGAGGTGCGTTCGGCCTCGGGCACGGGCGCGACGCCGTCGTGTTCGGCCGTGGCCGCACGGGGCGGCGCCGCGGTGGACGCCGCCCCGGTCGGTGTGGTGGTCACGGAGCGCCTCCGGAGGGGAGATCGGGAGCGGTGACGTCCTGGCCGGGCAGGACGTCGACCACCCGGATGGCGGCGCACGCCGCCCCCGAGAGCCGCTCCCCGCTCGTCAGGTCGAAGGTCGTGTGGTGCAGGGGGCAGGTGATGCGCAGCCTGTCCCCGTCGACCCTGCCGTACTTGAGCCGGCCCCCGCGGTGCGGGCAGACGGCGGCCGCGAGGACCTTCCGGCCGCCGGCCTCGACCAGGACGAGGTCCTCGGTCACCTGGCGGACGGTCGGCTCGTCGTCCCGCCGCCGCCCGACGGGCACGGCCGTCATGCGACGGTCTCCCGCGCCCGTGCCACGGCCGCCTCCGTGGCCGTGCCGACGATGTCGGAGGCCAGCCGCACGCCCGCCCAGATCTTCGCGAGGTCCGGCTCGTCGAGCGCGCGGATCGCCGTCCGCATGTGACTGCTGTGGTACGAGTCGATGTAGAGGTGCTCGGTGTAGTAGGCGTCGTTCCTGATCCCGAGCCGCTTGGCCGCCCGCGCGAAGCTCTGGAAGGCGTACAGGACGCTGGTCTCGAAGTAGGCGTACGCGCCCAGGAAGTACTGGGGCGAGGACGCCCGGCTCGCCAGCCAGTGGAACATGTTGACGTACGCGTAGCACTCGGGGACCGTCTCGTCGAGGTAGTCCTCCAGGCGCAGGCTCAGGCCGAGTTCGGTCAGCAGGTCCCGGTAGAGCTGGGAGTGCGCCTTCTCCTCGTTGCCGCAGCCCAGTTCGTCGATGAGGACCCGGAAGACCGCCATCGCCGAGCGGTACGGCAGCCGGGGCACGACCGGCAGCAGGGACTCGGACTCGGTGAGCCCGTCGAGGGCGAACTGCCGCACCACGGTCGTGAACTGATCGAGCGTGGCGTGCTCGGCGAGGAAGGTGGCGCTCTCGGGGAGCGCGGCCTCCTCCTCGGCCAGGAAGTCCTTGAGGGCGCTCAGGAGTTCGCCGGCCGAGCCGAACCGGGGCGCGGACGCCTCGTACGCCCGCGCCTTGGGCAGGATCCACCGCTCCTCGATCGCGGTCATCGACCCGTAGTCCCCCAGGCTGGGCACCCGCCGGTAGAGGGCGTGCAGCTCGCGCTGGGCGGTCGCGGCCGGGGCCGCGACCGAGTGCGCGGCCACGGGGGCGGAGGCGGAGGGCAGGCCGCTCATGCCGCCTTCGCCTCCTCGTGGGTGGTGGTCGAGGAGATCACGCCGCGCCGGTGCAGCTCCTTCTTGACCCAGCGGTACCAGTCGTCCCGGAAGATGCCGTACCGCTCGCAGACGGCGTTGAGCTCCGCCTGCCGCTCCGGGCTGGGGTCGACCAGCATCGCGTTGCACAGCGCGGGTTCGAGGTTGGCCAGCGGGCCGATGAAGCCGTCGACGCCGCGGACGTCGGCGAGGAGGTTCTCCCAGCCCTCGAAGACCGGGACGCCGGTGCCGGACTCGGTCGTCTTCCGGGTGAAGGCGGCGTCGCCGCTGGACTCCTTGATGCCGACGATCCCGGGGATCTCGCAGATCCGCAGCAGGGTGTCGAACTCGATGCGGTTGCCCGACAGCGCCTCCTCGTTGTAGAGGAAGATCGGTACGTCGAGGGCGGCCCGGATGGCCCGGTAGTGGTCGACGATCGCGTCCTGCGTCACGTCGGCGCCGAACGGGGTGGTGACCACGACGGCGTCGACGCCGAGCTCGACGGCCGTACGGGCCCGGTCGATCACCGAGGCGGTGTCGGGGAGCTGGATGCCGGCGAGGACGGGAAGCCCGCCGGCGTGCCTCACGGTGTACGCGACGACGTCCCGCCACTGCCGGGCGTCGAGCTTCCAGCCCTCGCCCGAGGTCAGGGCCGGCATGAGGCCGGTGACCTCGGAGCGGACGTGGTCCAGGAGGCGGGCGACGCTCTGCTCGTCGACGGTGCCGTGCTCGTCGAGGGGGGTGATCAGCGGGACGATCGTCCCGGAGTAGGTGCCAGGCATGGAAGGGGGGCCTTTCCGAGGTCTGTTCAGAGGGTGGAGGTCTGTTCAGAGGGTGTCGGAGGCGACCGTCAGCACCAGCGACCGCTGGTAGAGGTCCTCCAGGTAGGCGGGGAACACCGGCTCCCTGTCGGGGGAGGGGGCGCCCGCCGGCGCGCCCGGATCGAGCGGTGCGGCCGGGACGAGCGGTGCGACGGGCAGGCCGGTCGTCCGGAGCAGCCGGGGGCTCGCCGTGTGCAGCGTGCCCCCGCGGTTGGCGACCTGGGCGAGCAGCAGCCGCTCGTGGGTGGGCAGGCCGTCCAGCTCGGGCGCGGTGAAGGCCCGGCGGACGTCCGCCTCCTCGTAGCCGATCCGCTCGACGGCGAGGTCGGTGTGGAGGACGTCCATGAAGGGGTAGTACTCGTCCTGGGTCTTCCGGTCGTACCCCCACACGAGGTCGTCGCAGCGGCCGACCTGCTCCCAGCTCATGAGGACCCGGCCGGCGTCCCCGGCGGCGAGCCGGCCCGCGAAGAAGGCCTTGGCCGCGGTCCGGACGGCACCGTCCCCGCTGTGCATGCCCATGAAGAGGGCGGCGTCCACGAACACGGGGGCGTCGGTGCCGGCGTCGGTGTCAGGCCGCATAGCGCTCGAGCACCTTCCGCATCCGCTCCATGGCGCCGGCGAACACCTCGGGCTCGCGGGCCAGGGCCAGCCGGACGAACCGCTCGCCCTTCTCCTTGCTGTTCCAGTAGAAGAAGGTGCCCGGCAGGACGTACACCTCCTCGTCGAAGAGGACGGCCTGGAGCTGGGTGGCGGTCAGGTGCTCCGGCTTGATCCGGAACCAGGCGACGCTGGTGCCGACGACCGGCTCCTGGAGCTCCAGGATCGTGCCGTCGAGGGCGGCGCGGGCGGCCTCGCCGTTGGTGGTGATGATGTCGCGGACGGAGGCGAAGCCGTCGGTGATGGAGTCCTCGACGTACTGCGTGACCATGTTGAGGACGAAGGGCGAGACGTTCAGGAGGACGCTGGTGTGGAGGTTGTAGACCTCCTCCTGGATGTCCCGGCTGGCGGTGATCATGGCGCACTTGGCGTCCTGGATCGGCCAGGTCTTGCCGGTGTCCTCCATGACCATGTACGTGACGCCGGACTCTTCGAGCAGCTTGTAGATGTCCACCCGGCCGATGCCCTCGTCGCACAGCGCGAAGGAGGCGAAGCAGAAGTCCATCACCAGGACCTTGTCGTGGTCCACGCAGTAGCGGACGACCTCGCGGAAGCCCTCCAGCTTCTCGGCGAGCAGGGTGAAGCCGGTGGGGTTGTTCGGGTCGACGAGGTAGATCGCGTCCGCGTGGATCTCCTCGACCAGCCGGTCGTAGATCGCGTCCTTGTCGTGCAGCGCCGACTCGTCCACCGGCCCGAGCGGCACCTGCATGTTGCGCAGCAGGTCCACGAGGTTGTCGAAGCAGGGCTCGACGAGCTGCACGGACATGCCGCGCTGCTTCAGGAACATGCCGGCGACCATGGTCGAGACGCTGGCGGAGTACGACAGGAGCGTGCGGTCCATGGCGCGGGCGGTCGGCTGCCGGTGCAGGCGGAAGAACGCGTCCAGGAACTGGCGCTCGAAGTGGGCCTGCTGCTTCGACTCGGACTCGTGCCACAGCTCGGGGAGCCGCGAGACGATCCGCTCCTGGGAGGCGGACTGGCGCTGGTGGGTGTGCGCGTCGGCCAGGTTGAACCGGGTCTTCAGGGCTTCGATCTCGTGCTGGGTGAGGTCGACGAACGTGCTGACGTCTGCCTTGTCGGTCAACGACATGAAGAACTCCCGCTGTCGATGCGAATCTGCGTCCGGAATTCCGGCGGCGGGGACGACTGTAGGAGCTTCGAGCGCCCTTGCGAATAACGGCCGGGTCACGCAATTAATAATCATCGCGATGTTCTGCGGGCAAAAAAAAGGTACGACGGCCAGGCATTCCTCCGGGAGGAACGCCTGGCCGTCGTACCTGGTGTTCAGTCGATTATTGCAGCGAATTCAACCATCCGCCGGGCGCTATTCGGTGGCGGCCTGGAGCAGGATGTCCTCGTACACCTTCGGGTCGTCGGAGGCGATCACCGGCCAGCCGATGCCGTACGCGCCCTCCCAGCCCACGTCGATGCCGGGGTTGGCGTGGTCCGAGCCGTCGGACAGGAAGAGGTGGGGGCTGCAGTTGATCCGGTCGGTCCGCGAGAGCGCGGCCTGGTCCGCGAGGGCCCGGCGGGCCCGCCCGTCGTCCAGCGCCTCGGTGAGGGCGTCGACGTCCACCGCGCCGGTGTCCGCGGCCACGTCCAGGATCACCTTGCGGTGGCTGATGCACCGCGACTCGGCCCAGAAGGCCCGGCGCAGCCCGAGGTCGAGCTGCTCCGAGGCGTTCAGACTCTGCTCCTTCGCGGCGAGGACCGCCTCCAGGGCGGGCAGCGTCGTGGAGGGGTACAGCCAGTCCTTGGCCTGCCAGAGCTGCCAGCCGGCGCCCGGCTCCAGGCTGGCCATCCGGGCGACCTCGCTGTCCGTGCCGGGGCGCGGGCTCGGGGCGTCGTTCAGCAGCTCCAGCGGGAAGGCGCGCAGGTCGAAGGAGACCTGCTCCTCCAGGCCGAGCCGGGCCCGGGTGGTGTGCAGCCGGTGGACGGCGATGTGCGCGAAGGAGCACCAGATGTCGGAGAAGACGGTGATGACTCCGCGCGGCGGGATCGGATCGGTGAGGACGGGGTCGGGCATGGTTCTCCTCGGTTCGTGCGTGTACGCGTACGTGGGTGGGGCGTGGTCGGAGCGGAGCCGCGGGGGCTCAGCCGGCGAGGGACTCCTGGGCGTCGAGCGCCGCCTCCAGGTCGAGGTCGGCGCCGGGCAGCCAGGCGGGCAGGGAGGGGATGCGGGCCATGGCGTCGAAGAGCCGGGGCACGGCGTCCGCGCGCACGGTCGGCCCGTGCGCGCTCAGCAGGCGCGCGGGGTTCAGGGCGGCGAGGCCGCGCACCGGCCGGAGGAACTTCTCCTCGTCGACCAGCGCGGTCCAGGGGGCTATCGCCCGGTTCAGCACCTCGAACCCGTGGAAGAACTCCTCCTCGGCGAGGTCGGCGAAGTCCTGGGTGATTTCCTCCACCACCGTGCCGAAGCTGTCGGAGCTGTAGAGAGTGCCGTCCGAGTGGTCGAACACGGCGAGGGTCCCGGGTGAATCGAACGTGGGCGGCCGGTGAAAACTCAGCTCGCGGTCGCCGATTTTCACATGGCTTCCCGGATTGGCGGTCACCAGGCGTTCCTGCGGAATGCTGAACTCTTCGGATATTCGCGTCGCCGATATCGCGTTGGCCAACACCTTCGCGTTCGGCGCGGTCTCCAGGATGCGGGCGAGGGAGCCGGTGTGGTCGCGGTCGTCGTGGGTGACGACGACCCAGCGCAGGTCGGCGGGGTCGATCAGGGACCAGAGGGAGTCCAGGAAGCCCTCCCGGTCGACGGGCATCCCGGTGTCCACCAGGAAGGGCTCCCCGGACCGTACGAGGAAGGCGTTCACCGGCTGGTCGCCGAGACCGGGGATGGGCAGGGCCGAGGGGAGGACGTGGATGTCCGGCCCGGCGGTGTACGACGCTTTCATGACGCACCTTTCACGACGCGCCTCTCGTGACGCGTCTCGCGTGACGCACCGAGCGGGCCGGAGCTCCCGGGCGGGGGCCCCGGGGGCTCCGGCCCGGGATCAGACGAGCTGGATGGTCAGGGAGCCGGCGATCAGCAGGGCGAGGCCCAGGGCGCGCGGCTTGGTGAGGGAGCGCTGCGGAAGCTTGAACAGGCCCTTGTGGTCGATGAGCGCGGAGGTCAGCTGCTGGCCCGTCACGGTGAGGGCGATGGTCACCGCCGCGCCGATGGACGGGATGAGCAGGAAGGTGCCGGTGACGTAGGCGGCGGCGCAGGCGCCACCGAGCCAGCCCCACCAGGGCATCTTCTTCAGCGGGGCGATCTTGGGCTTCGGGGTGCGGCGGGTCGCGTAGAGCACGAGCAGGACGACGGCGATGGTGAAGGTCGCCACGGCGAAGCTGATCACCGCGACGGTGATGGGCTCCTTGAGCTGGGCGCGCAGCTGGGCGTTGACCGCGCCCTGCACCGGCAGCACGGCGCCGGCCACGACGCCGAGGGCGAGCCAGCCGGCGCGCCCGGCGCTCGACATCCTGGGGGCGCCGGCGGGGGCCGCGGCCTTCATGCCCCGGATGATCACGACGATGCCCGCGAGGACCGCCACGGCGCCCAGGACGATGCCGGCGCTGAGCTCCTTCCGCTCCAGGCCGAGGAGGCCGAAGAGGTCGAGCGCGAGCGAGGCGAACATCTGGCCGGTGACGAAGAGCCCGACGGCGGCGAGGGCGCCGAGCCGCGGGAAGAGCAGGATGCCGCTGGTGATGTAGAGCGGGCTGGCCAGTCCGCCGAGCAGCTGCCAGGGCTCGACGTCGGGCAGCTTGCCGAGCGCGCCGAGCGCCCCGGCCGCCACCGCGAGGACGACGAGCAGGCCGGTCGCGACGCCGAGCTGGATGGTGGAGGCGCCGTAGGGGGTGCCGACGGCCGAGTTGAGCTGGAGGTTCACCGAGGCCTGGACGGCCAGGAGGCAGCCGACCAGCAGGGCCGCGGCGAGGAGCGCGGTGTGCATGGGATCTCCCTGGGGCGGGATGGCGAGCGGTAAATGGACACTGAGTCCGTTTAGCATGCCACTCGACACGGCAAGTGGACAAGGTGTCCACTTATCTTGGGGAGAACTTGAGGGAAGTAGGGTCGGGCCATGAGCGACGACGAGCAGCGGGGCGGGGGAGCCGACTCCGTGCACCGGGTCGACGGGCTCCTCGGCGACCTCCAGGCCGCGGACGAGCGGCCGGTCGCCCCGCGCAGACGCGCGGACGCCGAGCGGAACCGCGCCCAGATCCTGGCCGCGGCCGAACGGCTCTTCGCGGAACAGGACCCCCGGTCGGTCACCATGGACCGGATCGCCAAGGCCGCCGGGGTGGGCCGCGCCACGCTCTACCGGAGTTTCCCCGATCCGTCCTCGGTCGCCGTGGCGCTGCTCGACGAGCACGAACGCCGGCTCCAGGGGCAGCTCATCTACGGCCCCCCGCCGCTCGGGCCCGGCGCGCCGGCGGGGGAGCGCCTCGCGGCGTTCTACCTGGCGATGCTCGACCTCCTCGAACGGCACCTGCCGCTGGCCCTGGGGGCGGAGACGGGCCCGGCGCGCTTCCGGACGGGCGCGTACGGCTTCTGGCGCGTCCACGTCCGGACGCTCCTCGTCGCCCACGGGGTCCGGGACCCGGACCCGCTGATCGACATCGCGCTCAGCCCGCTGTCGCCGGAGCTCTTCCAGTTCCAGCGCCACGAACTCGGCCTGTCGGTCGAGCGCGTCGGCCGCTCGCTGACGGATTTCGCCCGCCAGCTGCTGCGGTCGGGGGACGGGCGCTGAGGGAACTCCGGGAGGGGTTTCGCGAGGGGTTCCACGAGGGGGGCTCACGAAGGGTTTCGCGAGGGGTGCCACGAGGAGGCCCGCGAAGGGTTTCGCCAGGAGGGGCCGGAAGCCGGGGCGCCGGCGGGGGCCCGGCCCGTCGATGCCCCCGGTCCGGCGCCGCCCGGGCCTACGTGGGCCGCGGGGCGCGCGGGGTGGAGCGGGGCGGCGGTGTGGGGCCCGGCGCCGGGCGGGGCGCCTGACCCTGGGCGCGCGGGTCCGGCGCGGCGGTGCGCGGAGCCTGGGGGCGGGGGCCCGGGGAGGGGGAGGCGGGGGCCGGAGCGGGGCCGTACGGGGTCTGCCCCGGCGCGTGGGGTGCCGGGGTCGAGGTCGGGCCGGGTCTCCGCGCGTCGACCGAGCCGTACGGCGGCGGGGCGGCCGGATGGACGAGACCGGGCAGGACCAACTCCCAGATGCGGCGCAGCCGTTCCTCGGCGGAGCCGTGCAGGGCGCCGGTCTCGGGGACGCACGGGCCCTGCGGCCCGCCGTCGGCGAGGAGCCGGAGCGCGTCGGCCGGAGGGCAGGGGCGGCGCATCTCCAGCTCGACCCCGGTGACCACGTAGCCGATCAGCGTCGCGACCGCCGTCGCGTCCACGCCGGGCCGCAGCGCCTGCTCCGCCACCGCGTACCGCGCCAGACGGCCCACCTCGCGCCGCCAGGGACAGTCGCGCGAGAGGGCGGGGTCGGCCGGCTGGAGCTCGCGGGCCAGGCGCTCGCCCGCCCGGGCCACGTGGTCGGTCTCGAAGAGCCGGATGAGGGCGTGGGTGGTGATCACCAGCTTGTCGACCGCCGTGCCACCCACCCCCTCGGTCGATAAGCAGGCCGACTCGACGGTGATGCCGGTGACCGCGCGGGCACGGGCGCGCACCGCGACCGCCAGGTCCGCCTTCGTCGCGAAGTGGAAGACCAGCGCGCCCGTCGTCACCCGGGCCTCCCCGGCGATCCTCGCCAGGGACGCCCGCTCGTACCCCAGTCTGTCGAAGACCCGCGCGGCCGCCGACAGGATCTCCTGTCTGGTCCGTTCCGCCCGCTGTTGAATCGCCATCGGCTCCCCCGTCGGGTTGGTTGTTCGGAAGGTGTCGGAGTGTTGCGTTCCGGCCCGTGCCCGTGACCGACTCGAAACTATCCGGCCGGAGAGTGGCGAAACGTGGCTCGTCCTCCGCCCGGCCGGAATTGGGGCTTGACGCCACCCTCCCTCCCAGGTCGCGGGCGCGCGACCGGCGCCGGGCGCCCGCGAAGTGACCGGAACCCGGGGCGTGGCCTGTCAGGTGGATTCGGCCGTTCCGGTGGCCTCGGAACCCCGCGACCGGGAGCGCGGACGGGAGCGGGAGACGGCCACGCCCGCGAGGCACAGCACGCCCCCGGCGAGGGTGAGCGGACCGGGCAGCTCGCCCAGGAACGCCCACGCGAGCAGCACCACGAGGGCGGGCACGGCGTACGTCGTCGCGCCCATCCGCCCGGCGGTCGTACGGGCGAGGGCGTACGCCCAGGTCGTGAACGCGAGCGCGGTCGGGAACACCCCGAGGTAGACCATGTTCAGGGTCGCCGACAGCGGCGCCCGCCCCACCTCCCCGGCCAGCTGCCCGGCGAACGGCAGGCACGCCACCGCCCCCACCAGGCACCCGAAGGTCGTCACCTGGAGCGCGCTGCCGTGCGCGAGCGCCGGCTTCTGGGCGACGACCCCGCCCGCGTACGCCACCGCCGCGAGCAGGCAGAGGAGGACCCCCAGCACCGAGGCGTGGCCGCCGGAGGAGCCCCGGGACATCGAGAGGCCGACCGTCACCGCCCCCGCGAACGACACCGCCATGCCCGCGAGGAGCCGGGGCGGCAGGGACTCCCCGAGGAACCGCGCGCCGAGCAGGGCGATCAGGATCGGTCCGACGTTCACCACCATCGCGGCCGTGCCCGCGTCGACCTCCTGCTCGCCCCAGTTGAGCACCACCATGTACACCCCGAACCAGAGCAGCCCCGAGACCGCGATCCCGGGCCACGCCGCCCGGGGCGGCAATCCCTCCCGCCGGACCAGGAGGACGGCGCCGAGGACCAGGACCCCGGAGAGGAGCCGTCCGAGCGCGAGCGCGCCGGGGGAGTAGGCGGCACCCGCGCTGCGGATGGAGACGAAGGCGGAGGCCCACAGGACGACGGTGACACCGGCCGCGGCGAGCGCGAGCCGGGAGGACGACTTCTGCATGCCCCGACGGTAGGCGGAGGATCGTTCGGGGCCCACCGCAATATTTTTGGGGCCCGGGGCCCGGGGCCCGGAGCCCGGAGCCCGGGGGCCTGGAGCAGAGGCCAAAGCCGACCCCGACCCCGACCCCGAACCCGATGCCGACCCCGAACCCGATGCCGAGCCCGGTGCCCGAGCCGGGCCCCGGACCGTGCCGAGAGCGCGGCTACCCCGTCGACCGCTCCCGCCGCAGCTCCCACAGCCGCCACACCCCGCTGTTGTCCGCGACGAGGTAGTGGCCCCCGGCGACCGCCGGCCGGGCCGCCACGTAGTTCTTCTTCTGCCAGAGGGGCACCAGCGGGACGTCCCGCGCCACCACCCGCTGGATCGCCCGGAACCGCTCGACGCTCCTGGCGCGGTCGACGAACCGCTGCGTCACCTCGATGGAACCGTCGATCGAGGCCGACGCGTAGCCGTTGTGAAGGGCGTTGCCGCTCCCCACCAGCGGCTGGACGAACGTGTCGGGATCGGGGAAGTCGGGGCTCCACTGCAGGACGTAGGCGTCGAACTCACCGCTCTTGTACCGCTCCTGGTACGCGACCCAGTCGGCCTCCTCGACCAGCTCCACCCGGAACAGCCCCTTCCGCTCCAGCTGCGCCTTCAGTGCGCGCGCCTCGACGGCGGCGCTGCCGACCTGGTGGCCCAGGGTGATTTGCACCGGAGTGGGAACGCCGGCGTCGCGCAGCCGCCGCGCCGCCCACTCCGGGTCCGATTCGGGGTACACGTCGTAGAAGTCGGTGCCGTGTCCCGTGACGCCGCGCGGGACGAGCGAGTAGAGCGGCGACACGGTGTCCTTGAACACCGTCTCCGCCAGGCGCCCCCGGTCGACGAGCGCGGCGACGGCTCCGCGGACCGCGACGTCCCCCAGGGGCCGGTGCGGCGGGCGCGTGTTCAGGACGAGGTAGCGCCCCACCGTGCTCTCCCCGACGGAGAGGCGCACGTCCGGGTCCTCGCCGCCCTCCAGGGTCGCCAGCGTCGCGGCGGTGAGCCCGGCGTGGGCGATGTCGATCTCCTTCGCGTCCCACGCCTTCTCGACCTCCTGGGAGGTCTTGTAGTAGCGGATCTCGACCGGCTCGCCCTTCTCGGGAACGGCTCCCCGGTACGAGGGGTTCGGTACGAGGGCGATCCGGGCGCCCTCCTCGTGGGAGGAGACGACGTAGGGGCCCGAACCCGGGAAGGTCCGCCGCGTCCGGAGCGCGCTCCGGGGGAACTCGGCCGGATCGACGATGGACCCCGCCGGCGTGGCGATCTTGGAGGGCCAGGTGGCGTCCGCCGTCGCGAGGTGGAAGGTCACGAAGGGGCCGCTCACCTCCACCGAGACGAGGTTCGCGAACAGCGGCGAGGGCCCGAGCGGATCGCGGATGTCCAGGATGCGGTCGAACGAGTGCTTCACGGCTTCGGCGGTGACCGGATGCCCGTTGGAGAACACGAGGTCCTCGCGCACCCTGCACCGGTAGGTGGTCAGGGACCCGGTGAACCCGCACGATTCGGCCGCGTCCGGCCGGGGGACGGTCGCCCCGGGGTCGAAGGTGAGCAGTGCCTGGTAGATGTTGCTGTACAGCGCCCAGGACCCGCTGTCGTAGCCCCCGGCGGGGTCGAGGCGGGTGAGGCTGTTCGCCGTTCCGATGACGACGGGTTCTCCGGGCGAGGCCGTGAACGGCAGCAGCCGGTACCCGCAGGCCGCCAGTAACACGCAGGCTCCCGCCGTGATGCCGAGGCTTCCGCGCTTCATGCGATCGTCTTCCTTCTGCGTGGGGGGAATCGTCGGCGGACGGCCGACGCGATGCCGCGCAGCCCCGGCGGGGGAAGTCGCCGGGGCTGCGCGGACATCGGGGAAGGGACAGGCCGGTGCGGGACCCGGATCAGCCGCCGGTGACGGCGCTCAGGGTCTTGTCGGCGTCGGAGAGGCCGGCACCGCAGCCGCCGGAGCAGGTGCCGGGCAGCGCGCGGGTGTTGCTCTTGATCGTCTGCTCGATCCGGGCGGGGGTGAGGGAGGGGCTCTTCTGCTTCAGCAGGGCGGCCAGGCCGGCGATGTGCGGGGCGGCCATGCTGGTGCCCTGGTAGGAGGCGTAGGTCTCGTCGCCCGGGGACTTGGTCCCCTTGTTGAGCGTGGACCGGATGCCGTCCGCGGCGCGCACGGCGGTCTCGCCGCCGGGGGCGGTGACGTCGACGACCTTGCCGTAGTTGGAGTAGGAGGCCCGGTTGCCCTCGCGGTCGGAGGCGGCGACGGTGATGACGTCGGCGCAGCCGGCCGGGCTGTAGGCGGCGGCGTCCGTGTTGTCGTTGCCGGCGGACACGACGACGGTGGTGCCCCGGTCCCTGGCGCCCTTGAGGGCGGCGTTGTAGGCCTGGTCGCAGGTGAACTTGCCGCCCAGGCTCATGTTGACGACCGCGGCGGGGTTCTTGTTGGCGGGCACGCCGGTAACGGTTCCGCCCGACGCCCAGGTGACGGCGTCGATGATGTCGGAGGTCGTTCCGCCGCACCTGCCCAGGACGCGGACGGGCAGGATGTTCGCCTCGTGGGCCACGCCGACCGTGCCGGACCCGTCGGCCGCGGCCGCGATCGTGCCGGCGACGTGGGTGCCGTGCCAGGAGCTGTTCCTGTCGCCGGACGGAACGGGGTTGCCGTTCTTGTCCTTGCCGCACTCGCCCTTCTTCAGCCAGTCCCCGGGGTCGGAGGGGTCGTTGTCGCGGCCCCCGCCGTCGTTGGCCGTCCAGGTGTCGGAGACGAAGTCGTAGCCGGGCAGCACCTTGGAGCCCAGCTCGCCGTGCTTGGTGATGCCGGTGTCGATGACCGCGACGGTGACGCCCTTGCCGGTGGCCCGCTTCCAGGCCGGAGGAACGTTCATGCCGGCCGTGGTCTCGTACAGGTCCCATTGGGCTTCGTACTCGGCGGGGTCGACCGCGGTGGCGTACACCCGGCGGTCGGGGACGACGTAGGCGACGTCCGGGTCGGCCAGGAAGGCCGCCGCGACCTTCTGCGCGTCCCGGACCTCGTCGGCCTCGGGCAGCTCGACCAGGGCTGCGCCCGTGCCCAGACGGCGTTCGAAGGAGACCGGTTCGCCGGTCTTGCCGGCCTTGGCCTCGGCGTCCTTCTCGGCCGCCGCGTTCGACTTCGCCTCCGCGGCCCGGGACTTGTACCCGACGATGAAGCCCTGGACGAGCTCGGTGGCGCCGGTGACGTCGGTGGCCACGGGGGCGGTGACCTCGCCGGTGCGGGCGGGAGGGGCCGTGTCGGAGGAGCCGCCGGCGAAGGCGACGCCGGTGCCCATCACCGCGGCGGCGGTCGCGACCGCGAGGGATATGCGGAGGGGGGTGAAACCGTGCACTGTGGTTCCTTACTTTCCGGATGCCGCCCGTTCTGCTGTGGGGGGTCGGCAGGTGGGGGTGTGCACGAAGGGCGGGGATCGGTGCGCCCGTGGCCCGTCGTGGTGCGGTCGGCCGCCGTGGAGGGCGGATGATCGACCGATGGGCGGAAACCTACGAACGGGAGCGACCGCAAGACCATCCGGGTGCCGCACATACGGACACCTATTTATCTCGACGCGGGCCGCGACGGCCCGGGGAGCGGTGCACGACGCCCGGGACGGCACCAGAGGGTTGATTGCGTATCCGTGGAACCGGCTCTCCGGATGTTCGGGAGCGCGCGCGGGACCCTAGGTTCGGGTGCCGGCCGACCGGACTCGCGGCCCCGTGCGAAACCCGTGCGGGACCGGCCCAGCCTCGGTCGGCCGGCATTGTGCACGGGCGTGCGGAACGAGCTGTGCGCGCCGCCCTCGGGCAGTCCCGGCCGGATGGCATCGCGCCCTGCTTTTCCGCGGTCGGCCGGGCGTGCTCCGCGGCGCGCCCGTCGCCGAAGGCTCTTCCGCGCGCCCGGGCACTCGTTCTTGTGGAATACCGGGCCGAACGCGAGCGACCCCTCGCGAATCCGGCCACTCGCCGCCGACGATTTCGCGTCGCGCGGCTTTTTCCGTTTCGTACGGGGAGGGACGGTGAAAATCCCGCTCCCGTGCCCGTGTGCTGCCGTTGCCTCCTTGATACGGTTCCGGAATCGACTCGCGCGGACCGGTGATCCGGGAACGGGAGCGGAATGCGTCGCGCGGAATTCCCGCCCCGCCCCGGTCCGGGCCGGTCCTGACCGTCCGGAAGAACTCCGTGCCGCCGGAAGAACCCCGGTCCGCCCGGAAGAACCCCGGTCCGCCCGGAAGAACTGCGGTCGGCCCGGAAGGAATCCGGTCCGCCCGGAAGAAGGAGAGCGAGGATGACGGCGTGAACGAGGCGCGTGGTTCCGCTCTGCGGCCCCTGGCCCGGGTCCTCGCCGACGGGCGTGCCGAACCGGTGCTGCTGTTCGTCGAAGGCGCCGCCGGCACCGGGAAGAGCCATCTGCTCCAGGAACTCGCCGACCTGCCCGGGACGGCGGAGACGGTCCGCGTGCGGTGGCGGTGCGGGGCCGACGGCGGGCCGCCGGACGAGGACGCGCACCGGCGGGTGCCGACCCTGTGGCTGGTGGACGACGTCCACCGGGCGGACGAGGACGAGCTGCGGCGGCTGCGCCGGGTCCTGGAGGGCCTGGGGCCGGGCTCGGCGGCGGCCGTGGCCTACCGCCCCGAGGAACTTCCCGTGCCCGGACTGCCGTTGGGCGCCCCGCCGACGGCGTACCCGCCCCGGCTCACGGTGCTCCGGCACCGGCCGGAACCCTGGGACGAGGAACGCGTCCGGCGGGCCGCCGCGGAGGCGCTGGGCGGGAACTGCACGCCCGAGGCGGTGCGCAGGCTGTGCGAACTGACCGGCGGGGTGCCCCGGGTGGTCGTCGACCTCCTCGCCGTACTGGGGGAACGGCATCCGCCCTTCGCCGGTACGGCCGCGGAGGTGGAGGCGGCCGGGGTGCCGGCCCGCCTCGCGGAGCTGGTGCTGAGCCGCACGCACGCGCTGTCCCCGGCCCACCGGCCGGTGGTCTGGGCGGCCGCCGTCCTCGACGGGCCCGCCGGCCGCGACGAGCTGATCGCGGTCTCGGGGCTCGGCACCGCGACGGGAGGCGACGCGCTGCTGCGGGCCCTGGAGGTCGCGGCCCTGGCCGAGCCCGCCGAGGGCCGCTACGGCTTCGCCGTCCCGCTGGCCGCACCGGCCGTCCGCGCTTCCGTGCCCGGCCCCGTCCGCCAGGACCTGCACGGGCGGGCGGCGGACGCGCTGGGCCGCAGACAGCCCGTGCCCTGGGACGCCGTGGCCGAGCACCACAGGGCGGCCGGCGACACCCGCAGATGGCTCGGGGCAGTGGAGAGGGCGGCCGAGTCGGCGGCGGCGTCCGGCCGGCACGAGCAGGCCATCGTGCTCCTCGAACGGACGCTGGCCACCCCCGGCCTGCCCCCGCGCAGCCGGGCCCGCCTCGCACCGCTCCTCGCCCGCAGCGCGGTGACCGGGCTGCGCTCGGACCAGACCGTGGAGGTCCTCGCGCAGATCGTGCGGGACGCCTCCCTCCCCCCGGCCGTGCGCGGAGAACTGCGGCTTGACCTGGGGCTGATGCTGTGCAACCAGATGGGCCGGTTCCCCGAGGGCTGGCGGGTCCTGGAGACCGCCGCCGCCGAACTGCGCGAGGTCCGGCCCGGTCTGGCCGCGCGGGCCATGGCGGCGCTCCTCACCCCCTACTGGCCGGGCCACTCCATCGACGTCCACCGGGGCTGGCTGGCCGAGGCGGTGGCCGCCGCCGACGCCAGCGGGGACGACGCCATGCGCACGGCGGTCCTGGCCAACCGGATCGGGCTCGCCATGAGCTGCGCCGACCCGGAGGCGTGGGAACTGGTGAAGGAACTGCCCGTGGAGGGCACCGACCCCGCGTGCGCCCGGCAGGCGGCACGCGGCCTGTGCAACGCCGCGGACTCCGCGGTCTGGCTCGGCTTCCACACGAGGGCGGAGGACCTGCTGGCGGAAGGACGCGACCTGTCCGTACGGAACGGCGCGCCCTACACCGAACAGAGCGCGCTGGGAACGCGGCTGCTCCAGGAGTGGTGGACCGGCCGGTGGCCGGGCCTGGCCGAGCGGTGCGAGGAGTTCGTCGCTTCGACCGCCGACATGCCGTTCATCGCCTCCGACGCCTACGTCGTGCGCGGTCTGCTCGCGGTCGCCCAGGGCGACTGGGGGGAGGCGATGTCCTGGCTGTCCCAGCGGGGGACCTTCGGGACGGAGAAGCTGCCCGTGCCGCTGGGCGCGACGGCGGCCGGTGCCATGATCCGCCTCGCCCTGGCCCGCCAGGAGGTGGAGGCCGCGGCGGAACAGGCGCGCGCCGCCTGGGCGGTGGTGGCCGCGAAGGGCGTGTGGCCGTGGGCCGCGGAACTCGCGCCGTGGGCCGTGGAGGCGCTGGCGCGCGCGGGTGACGGGGCCGCGGCGCACACCGTGGTCCGGGACTTCTCCCGGGGCCTCGGCCGGGGCGACGCGCCCGCCGCCGGGGCCGCGCTGATCTGGAGCAGGGCCGTACTCGCCGAGACGGAGGCGCCGGACGGGGAGGGGAGGGCCGGGCTGCTGCGGGCCGCGGAGCTGTACCGGGAGGCCTCGGCGGCCTACGCGGAGCTGCCCCGCCCCTACACCCGCGCGCTGACCGCGGAGGGCGCCGCGCGCTGCGTGCTCGCGGCGGACGGAGAGCCGGACGGCGGGCCGGACGGCGGGCCGGACACCGGAGCGGACACCGGGCCGGACGAAGGACCCGGCACCGGGACGGACGCCGAGTCCGACACCGGTGCGGATGCCGGGAGGCGCACCGGGGCGGGCCCCGTTCCTGCCGCGGAGACCGAAGGCGCCGCCGCACCACCCGACCCGGCCCCCGACCGCCCCGCCACCCTGTCGGCCGTCGCCGAACTGGAATCCTGCGCCCGGAGCTTCACCGAGCTGGGGGCCGTCTGGGACGCGGCGCGGGCCAGGGCCCTGCTGCGCACCCGCCTGCCGGCGAAGAAGGGCCGGCCGCCCGGGCGCCCCTCGCACGCCGACGAGCTGTCCCCCCGGGAGACGGAGGTGGCCCAGCTCGCGGTCTCCGGCCTGACCAACCGGGAGATCGCCGCGACCCTCCACCTCTCCCCCCGGACGGTGGAGCAGCACATCGCCCGCGCCATGCGCAAGACCGGGGCGCTCTCCCGCCGCGACCTCGCCCACCGGCTGGGACGCACGCCCTGAGGCCCGTCCGGCGGATCGGGATCGGGCACCCCTAGGGGGTGCCCCGCCGGGACAGGAGGGGCCCGCGGTCCCGGAACGTTCCGTCGTGGGCCCAGGCGTCCACGGTCGCGGCCGTCCAGTCGAACACCCAGCCGGGACGCAGCCCGCGCGCTCCCCAGCCGTCCGGGCGCCGGCGGGGCAGCGGGAAGCCCGCCCTCTGCGCGGCGGCCGCCGTGTCGCAGGTCTCGCGCGCGATGCGGAGGGCGTCCGACCAGGTGTCGGCCGGGCCGGTGAAGACGTGCAGCCCGCACTGCTCGGGCCGTACGGAGTTCTTTATGGGGACATTGACCTGGAAGTAGACCTTGGTCATGGTGCCGTCTCCTCGGTTCCGCGCTTTCCCGTGCGGCGGGCCGGGCTCCCAGGGGCCCGTTCGACTTCCTGTCCGCTCGGCCGCCGGCCGGACCCCATCAACCTACGAACCGGCCCGGGCCCTGAATATCCGGAAACGGCGAATCACCTATACGTATCCCGTACGTATCGCGCGTATCCCGTCCCGTACGTATCCCTTCGCCGTACCGGGCGGCCGGCATCCCGGCATATGCCGATCGGATTCCGGCGAGGCGATCTCCGGTCGGCAGCGGCGCTCTCCGGTCGAACAGCGGCGCTCTCCGGTCAACAGGAGATCCGCGAATTCTGTTAAAAACTGCCCGACGCACGTGCCTTGAAGTTCATTCGATCGCTACGCAATAGTTCGGGCCACGGCGAGTTTCCCACTCCCCGTCAGGCAGGAACCGCCCTTCGTCGGTGCGTTTTTGGCGCATTCCGGCGATACACCCCCCATCGGGTTCCCGGCTGTCATCCGGAAGGAATCAACGTGCGTCACTCTCGTAAGTACCGCCTGGCCGCGCTCGGCATCGCGCTCTCGGCCTCGGCGGCCCTGGGGATCCAGACCGCGGCGCAGGCGCAGGGCACGGAGCCCGCCCCTCGCACGGAGCCCGCCCCCCGCTACCAGCCCGAGATGGTCAAGGCGTTGGCCGCCTCGCTCGGCGTGAGCGAGAAGGCCGCGGCCGACCGCCTGGACCGGCAGGACGTCCAGCAGGCCGTGCTCGCCCGGCTGGTGAAGAGCGGGATATCCGGCGACGGCGCCTTCTTCGACGCCTCCGGCACGCTGACCGTCAACGCCGGCGACACGGCGGAGGAGGCCAGGATCGAGAAGGCCGGCCTCGCCGCCCGGGTGCCCGCCCGGGGTCAGGCCGCGCTCGACGGGATCAAGGCCGAACTCGACGCCCTCGCCGCGAAGAAGGTCCCCTCCGGGGTCGTCGGATGGTCCGTGGACCTGGCCTCCGACAAGGTGACCGTCAAGGTCAACAACGAGCGGGGCGCCGCCGCCAGGGCCTTCCTCGCCGCGGCCGCGAAGCACGGCTCCGCCGTCGAGATCGTGCGGGGTCAGCGGGAGTTCGCGCCCCAGGCCGCGATCCACCCCGGCAGCAAGATGACGTTCAACAACACCAGCAACTACTGTTCCGTCGGCTACGGCGCCCGCGACAGCTCCGGCAAGCAGTACCTGGTGACCGCCGGACACTGCGTCACCAACACCCTGCGCTACGACGGGACGGCCTTCGCCCAGGGCTACAAGACCCGTTACGCGCTCGGCACCCGCAGCGTCGACATGGGCATCCTGACCGTCAACTCCGGTCACTCGATCGTCACCAGCGTCGGCACCTGGGGCCAGGGCAGCACCGGCACGGTCGCCGTCAAGGGCGGCAGCCGCGCCTCGTCCGGCGCCGCGATCTGCAAGTCCGGCGCCACCACCGGCTGGACCTGCGGCACGATCGGCTCCTACAACAACACCGTCACCTACAAGGACCTGAACGGCGGCCCCGACACGGTCGTCACCGGTCTGGCCACCTCCAGCGTCTGCACCGAGGGCGGCGACAGCGGCGGCGCGTACATCTCCGGCAACCAGGCCCAGGGCATGACCTCCGGCGGCCCGATCGGCCAGGAGTGCACCGGCGGGGTCAACTCCCGAGGCACCTCGCACTTCCAGCCGCTCGACGACGCCCTGCGCCACTACGGGCTGACGCTCAACACCAACTGAACACGTCCGTGACAGGACCGGCCGGGGGTCGCTCGCGCAACGAGGCGAGCGGCCCCCGGCCGCTCTCCGACGGAGCTCCGCGTCCCGCCCGTCCGTCGTCCCCGCCCGCTGGAAGACGCCATGCCGAACACCCCCCACACCGACGGCACGGACACGATGTTCGCGGCCGTGTTCAGAGAGGCCCTGCGGCGGCGGGGCCTGCCGCTGGACCGCGTGCGCGACCATCTGGAGTCGTGCGGGATCACCCTCAGCCTCGCCACCCTCAGCTACTGGCAGAGCGGCCGCAGCCTGCCGGAGAGGCCCCAGTCCCTGCGCGCCGTCGACGCCCTGGAGCCCTTCCTCGGCCTTCCGCGCGGCGCCCTGCGCTCACTGCTCAGGCGACGGCCGCGCGGCTGGGTCCCGCAGCACGACCCGGCCGCCGTCCGCGGCGTCTACGGCGAGAACTCCGACCTCGAAAAGGTCCTCGGCGACACCTTCCCGCACTTCAACGCCGGTCTGCGACGCCTGGTCGTCCACGAGTCGCTGCGCGTGAACGAGCACCGGCTCATCGACGAGATCCGCGTCACCGTCGCGGTCAGGGCCGTCCGCGACGACGCGCGGCACCTGACGGTCATCCACACCCTGGACTCGGCGGAGCCCGACGCGGTCGGCCTCACCGTCCCCCACGGGCCGCCCCCGAGCATCCGGTCGCAGCCGGAACCGAACTGCGTGGTCGCCGAGATCCCGCTCGGCCGCCGACTGGCCAGGAACGAGACCGCCGTCGTCGAGTACACGCTCCGCTCCGCCTCCACCGCGGGCGTCTCCCACCACTACGAACGCCGCGTCACCACCCCCCTGCGGACCTATCTGCTCCAGGTCCGCTTCCACCCCTCGGCGGTGCCGTCGACGTGCTGGCACTACTACCGCGCGCGACTCGGCGCCGAGCCCCGGAACCGGCAGCTCGCGCCCCTGGACGCCTCCCACACGGCGCACCTGCTGCCCATGAAGTGCCCGCCGGGCGCGTACGGCGTCGAATGGCGGTGGGCGGACTGAGGTCCGACGGACCCGGGGCCTGTCCGGGACCGTCACCGCAGCGCCTCCGGCGCGATACCCAGGCACGCCCGCAGCGCCTCCTCGCCCGCCGGGGTCACCTTCACGGCCCGCTCGGACCCGATCCGCACGCACCACCCGGCGTCGAGCGCGTGGCGGCAGAGCGCGGCGCCCGCGACCCCCGCGAGGTGCGGCCGGCGCTCGGTCCAGTCGAGGCAGCCGCGCGCGACGGGCCGCCGCCCCTTCCGCACCAGGGCGATGCCCTGCTCGCCGAACCACGCCAGGCCCCGGTCCGTGAGCGCGAACCCGGTGTCCTGCCGGAGGAGGCCCCGCGCCGTCAGCGCCTCCGCGATCGCGATGCCGAGCCGTCCGGCGAGGTGGTCGTAGCAGGTCCGGCCGCGCGCCATCGCCTCCCCCGCGCTCGCCTCCCGCAGCGAACGGGGCCGCGCCGGCGCCGGGGGACCGGACCGGGCGGCCAGGTCCTCGACGAGGTGCGCGATCCCGGGGTCGGCGAGCCGCACGTACCGGTGCCTGCCCTGCCGCTCCTCCGTGAGCAGCCCGCCCCCGACCAGCTTCCCGAGGTGCTCGCTCGCGGTGGACGGCGCCACCCCGGCGTGCCGGGCGAGCTCCCCGGCGGTCCAGGCCCGTCCGTCGAGCAGGGCGAGCAGGAACGCGGCGCGGCTCTCGTCCGCGAAGAGCGCCGCGAGCGCGGCGAGGTCACTGGCCGTCATGTCCCCAGACTGCCGCACTCACCCTTCGGCGCCGGCCGAACCGTCGCGCCCACCACCCCGCCGGTCCGTCCGGTCGGCCCGGTCCGTCCGCGAGGCGTACTGCGCGGCCAGGCCGTCGAGGAGCGCCCGCAGGCCCGTCTCGAAGGCGCCCTCGTCGACCTGCCGGCGGTGCTCCGCGAGGAGGTGGGCCTGCCCGAGGTGGGGGTACTCGGCGGGGTCGTACGCCGTCTCGTCGTCGACGAACCCGCGGGCGAAGGAGCCGAGGGCCGAGCCGGTGATGAAGTACCGCATCAGGGCGCCGATGTGCGTGGCCTGGGCCGGGGGCCAGCCCGCGCGGACCATCGCGCCGAAGACGGCGTCGGCGACCCGCAGACCGGCCGGCCGGCGGCCGGGCCCCCGGGCGAGGACCGGGACGATGTGCGGGTGGTCGGCGAGGGCGGCGCGGTAGGAGACCGCCCAGTCGTGCAGCGCCGTCCGCCAGTCGCGGGGGTCGTCCTCCGCGAACATCGACAGGTCGATCTTCGCGCTCACCGCGTCCGCGACGGCGTCGAGGATCTCGTCCTTGGTGCGGAAGTGGTTGTAGAGCGAGGGTCCGCTCACCCCGAGCTCGGCCGCGAGCCGCCGGGTGGAGAGCGCGGCGAGGCCCTCCGCGTCGACCAGCGCGCCCGCCGTCTCGACGATGCGGTCTCGGCTGAGCAGAGGCTTGCGCGGTCGGGCCATGGCGCACATAGTAGGCCTGCGCTTGTAAAACTAGCAGTGGTAATTAAAGTGACCGCGGTCGGACGGGTGAGGTGGCACGGTGGATCTGGCGCTGAGCGAGGAGCAGGAGGCCGTACGGCGGCTCGCCGAGGACTTCGTCGCACGTGAGGTGAGCCCGCACGCCACCGCGTGGGACCGCGCGGAGGAGGTGGACCGGGGGATCGTGAAGAAGCTCGGCGCCGTCGGCTTCCTCGGCCTCACGATCCCGGAGGAGTACGGCGGTTCGGGCGGCGACCACCTCGCGTACTGCCTGGTGACCGAGGAGCTGGGCCGCGGCGACTCCTCCGTGCGTGGCATCGTCTCCGTCTCGCTCGGCCTGGTCGCCAAGACGATCGCCTCGTGGGGGAGCGAGGAGCAGAAGCGGGCGTGGCTGCCCCGGCTCGCGGCCGGCGAGGCGCTCGGCTGCTTCGGCCTCACCGAGCCGGGCACCGGATCCGACGCCGGGAACCTGGCCACCCGGGCCGTCCGGGACGGCGACGACTACGTCGTCAGCGGCACCAAGATGTTCATCACCAACGGCACCTGGGCCGACGTGGTGCTGCTCTTCGCCCGGACGAACGACGCCCCCGGGCACAAGGGCGTCTCCGCCTTCCTCGTCCCCGCCGACAGCCCCGGCCTCACCCGCCGCCCCGTCCACGGCAAGCTCGGGCTGCGCGGCCAGGCCACCGCCGAACTGGTCCTGGAGGACGTCCGGGTCCCGGCCGCCGCCATGCTCGGCCCCGAGGGCAAGGGCTTCGCCGTCGCCATGTCCGCCCTCGCCAAGGGGCGCATGTCGGTGGCCGCCGGATGCGTCGGCATCGCCCAGGCCGCCCTCGACGCGGCCCTGCGGTACGCGGGGGAGCGCGAGCAGTTCGGAAAGCCGATCGCCTCGTACCAGCTGGTGCAGGAGCTGATCAGCGACGTCTCCGTGGACGTGGAGGCCGCCCGGCTGCTCACCTGGCGGGTCGCCGACCTGATCGACCGCGGCCGGGACTTCGCCACCGCCGCCTCCCAGGCGAAGCTGTACGCCTCCGAAGCCGCCGTCCGCGCCGCCAACAACGCCCTCCAGGTCTTCGGCGGCTACGGCTACATCGACGAGTACCCGGTCGGCAAGCTGGTCCGCGACGCGCGCGTGATGACCCTGTACGAGGGCACCAGCCAGATCCAGAAGCTGATCATCGGCCGGGCGCTGACGGGGGTCTCGGCCTTCTGAGGCCCTGAGTCCTTCCGAGCCCCTGAGTCCTTCCGAGCGCCTGAGCCCTTCCGAGCCCCTGAGTACGGGGGATGAGGGGGAGTGAGTACGCGGACGGATGTGGCGGGGACCACATCCGTCCGATGCTGTCCGGCATGAGCGACACACCGGTCAAGCAGCAGAACACCGCCGCCTACTACATGCAGGCCGTCATCTCCTTCGGGATCGCGATCGCGGCCGTGTCCATCGGGGTCTACCAGCTCGACGCCAGCGCCTGGGTGCGCGCCTTCCTCGCGGTCTCGGTCCTCTACCTCACGACCTCGGCCTTCACCCTCGCCAAGGTCGTCCGCGACCGGCAGGAGGCCGGCCAGATCGTCAGCCGCGTCGACCAGGCCCGCCTGGAGAAGCTCCTCGCCGAACACGACCCCTTCCAGAAGCTCTGAACGGGCTCCACCGCACGGCCGGAAAGGCTTGACAGCCGATCCGGCCGTGGGCGGTGATGGGGTCGCCGACGGCTTCGAGGGGGATGGTGTGGATCTGGGTTCGGTGATCATCGCGGTGGCCGGCGTGGCCGGCACGCTGGGGGGAACGTTCTTCACCCAGCGGGCCTCCGAGCGCGCGAGGCGGCGGGAGATGGTCCTGCTCCGGGACCAGGAGGAGGTGCGCGAGAACCTGCTCCTCCGGCGCACCTGCTACGTGGAGTTCAACCGGGCGGCGCGCCAGTTCACCACGGCGCTCAACAAGCACCTGCACGTCATGCGGGAGCGGGCCGTCGAGGAGTCCGACACGGAGGCCCTCGAACAGGCGAAGGCGGACCACCGCGACCGGCACTCCGAGGCGCAGATGATCGGCCCCGACGCCGTGCTCGCCCGGATGAGCTCGGTCAACCGGGCCCTCAGCGGGGTCTACGGCCAGGTCAAGCGCCTCGAACGGGGAGCGCCCGGGCCCGGCGAGACGATGGCCACCGCCGCCCGGGACCAGGCGGAGGTCTGGAACCTGCTCCGGGCCATGAGGGCCGCGATGCGCCACGACCTCGGCGTCACCTCCGAGGCTCCCGAACCGATCGCGGCGGCGGAACCGGACGGACGGCCGGGACGACGGCTCCAGGGTCTGTCCGGCGGATCGGGGCCGGGTCCGTCGGACAGGCTCTAAGCGCTTGCTCACCCTCGTTGTATGGTGGTCCGTGCTGACGGGGACCGAAGAGGAGTGTGGGATGAGCGCGGCGGAGGAGACGCCCGGGGGCGAGGACATGCCCTGGGGCGAGGTCACGCCCGAGGCGGCGCGGCGGTTGCTGGTGGCCGCCGTCGAGGCGTTCGCCGAGCGCGGCTACCACGCCACCACCACCCGGGACATCGCCGGCCGCGCCGGGATGAGCCCGGCCGCGCTCTACATCCACTACAAGACCAAGGAAGAGCTGCTCCACCGGATCAGCCGGATCGGCCACGACAAGGCCCTGGAGATCCTCCGGGCCGCCGCCGACGGCGGGGGCACGGCGGCCGGGCGGCTCGCCGACGCCGTCCACTCCTTCGTCCGCTGGCACGCCGAGCGCCACACCACCGCCCGCGTCGTCCAGTACGAGCTGGACGCCCTCGGCCCCGAGCACCGCGCAGAGATCGTGGAGCTGCGCCGCGAGTCCGACGCGGCCGTGCGCAGGATCATCGACGAGGGCGTGGCGGCCGGGGAGTTCGACGTCCCCGACGTGGCCGGCACCACGGTCGCCGTGCTGTCCCTCTGCATCGACGTCTCGCGCTGGTTCAACACCCAGGGCCGCCGGACCCCCGACGAGGTCGGCGCGCTCTACGCCGACCTCGTCCTCAGGATGGTCGGCGCTCAGAAGTAGTAGCGGGAGACCGACTCGGCGACGCAGACCGGCTTCTCGGAGCCCTCGCGCTCCACGGTCACCGCCGCCGTCACCTGCACGCCGCCCGCGACCTCCTCGACCTTCGCCAGGACGGCCGTGGCGCGCAGCCGCGAGCCGACCGGCACGGGGGCCGGGAAGCGCACCTTCTCCGTGCCGTAGTTGATGCCCATCCTCACGCCCTCGACCGCCAGGACCTGCGGGACGAACACCGGCAGCAGCGACAGCGTCAGATAGCCGTGCGCGATGGTGGTGCCGAACGGCCCGGCGGCGGCGCGCTCCGGGTCGACGTGGATCCACTGGTGGTCGCCGGTGGCCTCCGCGAAGAGGTCGATCCGCTTCTGGTCGACCTCCAGCCAGTCGCTGTGTCCCAGCTGCTCGCCGACCCCCGCGCGCAGCTCCTCGGCGGAGGTGAAGATCCTCGGCTCGGCCATGTCCCTGCTCCCTCTCGTCCTGCCGTCCCCGGGCGCCCCGCACGCTCCGGTCGCGCTGTCCAAGCGCTTGCTCAGCATTGTGGTGCGGGCGGACCGCTGTCAACGCCCGACCGGACGCAGGGACGGTTACCGTAGGGTCGCGGGGTGCCGCAGATTCCAGAGAAGATTCACGAGCTCACCGTCGGCCAGCTCTCCGCCCGCAGCGGGGCCGCCGTCTCCGCCCTGCACTTCTACGAGGCCAAGGGGCTCATCAGCAGCCGCCGCACCAGCGGGAACCAGCGCCGCTACGGCCGCGACACCCTCCGCCGGGTCGCCTTCGTCCGGGCCGCGCAGCGGGTCGGGATCCCCCTGGCCACCATCCGCGAGGCGCTCGCCCGGCTCCCCGAGGAGCGTACGCCCACCAACGAGGACTGGGCCCGCCTCTCGGCGGCCTGGCGCACCGAACTCGACGAGCGCATCAAGCAGCTCGGCCGCCTCCGCGACCACCTGACGGACTGCATCGGCTGCGGCTGTCTCTCCCTGGAGACCTGTGTCCTGTCCAACCCCGACGACGCCTTCGGCGAGCGGATGGCGGGCTCCCGCCTCCTCCCGGTGCGCCGCCCGGCCCCGGAGGACGACGGGGCGTAGGAGCCGTACGGCGGGTGCGCGCGTCCACCGCGTGCCTGCCCCCGTGCTCACCCCCTGCTCACCGCGCGCGAAGCCCCCGGGCATCCGGCGCCCGTCCCGCGCGGGGACGGGTCCGCCCGGACGCGTGTACGGGGCGCCGCGGGGCCCTTCGGCCCCGGCGCCCCGAGAAGTCACGCGGCCGACGCCAGCCGTCGGCTCCCGTCGGACCGGGCCCGGGCCAGCACGCCCGAGGTGAGCACCGCGCGCGGGACGCCCACGCCGCAGTCGGCGCACACCGGGCCGTGCCACGGCTCGTACCGGTCGCCGGGGCCCGCCCACTCGATCCTGGGCCCCGCGCACACCGGGCACGCCTCGCCCGGGCCGCGCTCCAGGGCCGTGATCAGCCGCCGCAGCACCTCCGGCAGCGGGTCCGACGGATGCAGCCCGGGATCGCCGCACCGGACCACGCCGTTGCCGCCCCAGACCCGCCGGTGCCAGTCGTCGAGCGCGCCGAGCCGGCGCAGCCCCTCGTGCTTCTCGCGCCGCCGCCGGGCGGCGAACTCCTCCTCGTACGCGAGCCACACGGCCCGCGCCTCCTCCAGTTCGTCGAGCGCCGCCACGAGCCGTCCCGGGTCGAGCTCCCGGTCCTCCGGTCCGAACCTGTGCCTGCGGCACAGGTGGTCCCAGGTCGCGCGGTGCCCGTACGGGGCGAACCGCTCCAGGCACTTGCGCAGGGAGTACCTGCGCAGCGCCGTGTCGCACCCCGGATCGCGCACCTGTCTCGCGAGACTCCGGAAACCGGCCATCTCCCGCCACCTCCGTCGCTGGTCCTTCCGCGGTATCAGAGGGACGAACGGGAAGCCGTCTGTGTTCCATCGAAATGCGGATGGCAGCCATCAGCGGGACGGAAGGGGCCCGTGGGACGGGGCGGAACCACCGCGTCCGGCAGGTCGCCCCGGCTCAGCGCCCCGTCCCCGACGCCGACACCACCACCCGGGCCAGCTCCGGACGGCAGAGGTCGTCGTGCGAGCGGACCACCTCCGCCGTGTCCACGTTCACGCAGCCCGCCCCCGGCACCCCCGTGCGCAGGACCGCCGCCAGGCTCCGCGCCACCGTCCCCGGCACCGCCCGCACCCCGTCGTGCCCGATCGCCCCCCAGCGCGGATCGTCCGCACCGGCCGGGCCCGGGTCTTCCGAGGGCCGCGACGCCATCGGGTACAGCACCCCGAGCGCCGCGTCGTGCCGCGAGTGGCAGGCCACCAGCGGTCCCCTGATCCGGTGCTGGAGGTCCCGCAGCTCCCCGGCCCGCTCGGGCGCGTGCGGCAGCCGCGCCGCGAACGCGTAGTGCGAGAAGGAGCCCTGAAGGAGCGTCACGGAGGCGACCGGCCGGGCCCCGGCGGGCAGCCCCCGCAGCGCGTGCGCGACGAGCCGGGCGCCCGCGCCGTGCCCGACGAGGTGGACGCGGAGCCCGGGGGCGGCGCGGGCGACCTCGCCGAGCAGCGGCCCGAGCCCCTGCTCCCCGACGTGCCCGGCCCGCCGCCCGAGCACGTGGTACGCGGTCTGCCGCAGCGCCTCCCGGGCCCCCCGCCGGTACCGCTCCGGGCCCTCCGGGAGATCCGGGTCCAGGGCGTCGGCGAACCGGCCGCACACCTCCACCGGGTCCGCGACCAGGAACGCCGGCACCGACCCCTCGGCGTCCGCCGCGTCCGCCAACTCCCGCAGCAGCGAACCGAACTCCGCGAACTCCGCCTCCTCCGCCGGCCCCGAGGCGAGGAGACCGGTGAGCCGTTCCAGGACCGGTTCCTTCTCCGGGAGGACCGTCGCGAGGGCCCGGTGGTCGCGGCCCGGCTCGCCCGTGCACACCGCCGAGGGCCAGACCACCCCCGCGTACCCGGCCTCGGCCCCCGGGGCGAGCAGCCCGGGGAAGGGGGCGAAGAAGTCCGAGCAGAGCCGGGTCGCGCCGGACGGCGAACCGTTTCGCCCGTGCGCGAGGAGGAACAGGTCGGAGACCCCCTGCCGGGCCAGCGCGGCGAGCGCCGACGCCTGCCCCGGCGGACCGTCGCCGTCCTGGTCGAAGCAGATCTCCCGGTACGGCTCCACACTCATCCCGGCCACGGCACGACCGTCCCTCCGCATCGAGGGGGCCGCGGCACCGAGTGCGCCCCGTGCGCGGGCGGCGGCTCCACGGCCAGCATGCCCGCGCACGGGCCCGTCCAGACCCTCGGCGGGGGTTCAGCGCAGCCGGGCCGCCGAGATCCGGGGGAAGTGGATCAGCAGGTCGTACGAGGCGGAGAGCCGACCGGGCACGGTGTCGCCCGGCCAGGGGTACGCGGTCCCGATGTTCCGGTCCGGCCGGGACGTCCCGAGCCATTCGCGCGCCGCCGGGGTCGTCCGCCTCATGTCCAGGTAGAACGGCCCGGAGGCGACCCGGTCCAGGGTGTGGGCGCCGCTGTCCGGCCCGAGCGGGCCGACGGTGAAGACCCGCAGGGGCTCGCCCGGCGCCCCGGTGTCGTGAGCGTGGAAGGACCCCCGCCCGAAGGAGGCGCCCACGCTCACGTAGTCCCGGCCGAGCGCGTCCCGCAGGAAGGCGCCCTGGAGCCGCGGGTACTGCTCCGGGCTGGGCGTCACGTACCCCACGTGCCCGTTGTGCGCGGAGAGCACCATCCGGTGTCCGGTCCTGCGCTGCCACCACACGGTGTTCTCCGCCATGACCCGGTCGCGGTACAGCATCGCCGCCGCGACCCCCTCGGGGGTCGCGAAGTCGTGGGCGTACTCGGTGCCGACCTGGGCGATCGCGCGCGCGTGCCGCACGGCCCAGGCGTGCGCCTCCCGTGCCCCGGCGCCCCCGCCCGGCCGCTGCCGCTCCAGGAGGGCGAGGGCCCGGTTCACGTCGTCGGCCATCCGCCGCCGCTCGGCGAGCGGCCGGCCCAGGTACCCCTTCATCCACTCCTCGACCCCGCCCGTGGGCCGCGACTCCCGGTACAGCTCCCGGAAGCGGGGCAGGAGCGCCGGACGGGTGCGGGAGACGTACGAGGTGACGGCGTCGAAGAGGTTCGGGCCCGCGTACCCGAGGTCGTTGCCCATGAAGCGGATCGGGCGGTCGGGGTGGAGCCGGTTGTACTCCCGCATCCAGCGGAACAGGTCGAGGTACTCCCCGGTGTTCCAGAGGCGGTACGACTCCTGGAACTCGTCCCGCATGATCGCCTCGATGTCGCCCCGGCCGGTGCGCACCCACGCGTCGATCAGGAGCCCGGTGGACCAGTTGGCCTCCAGGGCGAAGGTGGTGAACCCCTTCTCCTCCACCAGGTGTTCGAAGATCCGGTGCTTGGCGGTGAAGAACTCCGCCGAGCTGTGGGTGGCCTCGCCGATGCCGACGACCGTGGCGGAGCCGATCATCCGGTCGAGCGGCCGCAGATCGGCCAGGGGGTGCGCGGAGCGGGCGAGTTCGCGCGCCGGGTCGGCGACGGCCGCCGGAGCGCTGGTGCCCGGGGGAGCCGCGCCGGCCGGCGCCGGGGCGAGGCCGCCGAGACAGACGGCGAGCAGCAGCCCGGCGACGGAAAGCCGGCGCCGTAAGGAGGACTTCGGGAGGGTGACGGTACGCATGGGACCAGCGTGGTCGGCGGGACGCCGTCGGGACATCCCGCCCGCCCCCTTCCCCGGCCTCCCGCCCGCCCCCTCGGGACACGGGGGACACCCCCCCTTCCCGGGGCGGCCCTCAGCGGTACAGCAGGTACTCCTTCCGCACCGCCCGGAAGGCCTTCAGGTCCGCCTGCCACGCCCCGACGACCTCGTCCGTGTCCGCGCCCGCGTCGATCAGGGTCCGCACCCGGGTCGAGCCGGTCAGCTTGTCGATCCAGTTGTCCGGCCGCCAGGCGAAGCCGGACCACGAACGGCGGGCGGTGACCAGGAGCCCGATCCCGGTCCGTACCGGGTCGAAGGACTCCCGGTCGTGGACGTGGAGCTGCACCCCGCCCACCGTCTTCCCCTGGAACTTGGAGAAGGTCGGCGCGAAGTAGGCCTCGCGGAAGCGGACCCCGGGCAGGCCGAGCGCGTTCGCCGCCTCCGCCCACCGGCGGTCGACCCCCTCGGCGCCGAGGAGTTCGAAGGGGCGGGTGGTGCCCCGGCCCTCGGAGAGGTTCGTGCCCTCGAAGAGGCAGGTGCCGGAGTAGACGAGCGCGGTCTCCGGCGTCGGCATGTTCGGGCTCGGCGGCACCCAGGGCAGCCCCGTGGCGTCGAAGAAGTCCGACCGCCGCCACCCCGACATCCGCACGGTCTCCAGGGCGACGGGCGCGGCCAGGAACTCGCCGTTGAAGAGCAGCGCCAGCTCGGCCACCGTCATGCCGTGCGCCTGCGCGATCGGCTCGCGCCCGACGAAGGTGGCGAACGCCCGGTCCAGGACGGGCCCGAGCGCCGCGCGCCCGGTCACCGGGTTCGGCCGGTCCAGGACCACGAACCGCTTCCCGGCGAGGGCGGCGGCCTCCATGCAGTCGTACAGCGTCCAGATGTAGGTGTAGAAGCGCGCGCCGGCGTCCTGGATGTCGAAGACGACCGTGTCCACGCCGGAGGCGGTGAAGACGTCCGCGAGCGGCCGCCCGCTCTTCAGATACGTGTCGTAGACGGGCAGTCCGGTCGCCGGGTCGTCGTACCGGCCCTCCGAGCCGCCCGCCTGGGCGGTGCCCCGGAAGCCGTGCTCGGGGCCGAAGACGGCGATCAGGTCCACCCGCTCGTCGGCGTGCATCACGTCCACGAGGTGGCGGGCGTCCGGGGTCACGCCGGTCGGGTTGGTGACGACGCCGACCCGCTGCCCGGCGAGCGGCGCGTACCCGTCCGCCGCGAGCCGCTCGAAGCCGGTGCGCACCCGGTGCCGTCCGTTCTCCCGCCCCGGAGCCCCCGTCTCCCGGCCCGGTGTCCCGGCGGTGGCGGGGTGCGCGGTCGCCGCCACCGCCCCCAGGGCGCCTCCGGCGGCCAGCAGACTCCGTCGCGACAGACCCATGCGCGAACCTCCTCGATCGCGGCCCCGGCCGGGGCACATGACATGGGCACGCACGCTAGCGCTCCCGACCGCCCGGGGGAACGAGGCGTGCGGAGGGGTCCTCCTCCCGCCGACCCTTCCCTCTCCGCATACCGACCGGTTAGTCTGCCGAGGTCGTCGTCCCGGGGAGACCGGACGGACCGGAGAGTCGCGGAGAGGTGGGTCCATACATGGGCGCGGACACGGGCACGGGTGCGGACACGGGTGCCGGTACGAGTACGGGCGCGCGCGCCGGTGCCGGCACGGGCGCCGGGGCGGACCTCCGGGGCGCCGGGGTCGTCGTCACCGGCGCGGGCGGCGGCATCGGAGCCGCCCTCGCCCGCCGCTTCGCCGCCGAGGGCGCCCGCGTCGTCGTCAACGACCTGGACGCCGACCGTACCGGGGCGGTCGCCGCCGAGATCGGCGGCATCGCCGTCCCCGGCGACGCCTCCGCCGTCGTCGACGAGGCCCGCGCGGCCCTCGGCGGAACCGTCGACGTCTGGTGCGCCAACGCCGGCCTGTCCTCGCCCGGCGACGCCTTCGCCGACGAGGACGTCTGGGCCGCCGCCTGGGACGTCAACGTCATGGCCCACGTCCGCGCGGCGCGCGCCCTGCTCCCGGAGTGGCTGGAGCGCGGCAGCGGCCGCTTCGTCTCCACCGTCTCCGCCGCCGGACTCCTCACCATGATCGGCGCGGCGCCGTACAGCGTCTCCAAGCACGGCGCGTACGCCTTCGCCGAGTGGCTCTCCCTCACCTACCGGCACCGCGGCCTCTCCGTGCACGCCATCTGCCCGCAGGGCGTCCGCACGGACATGCTGACCGCCGCCGGGAGCGCGGGCGAGCTGGTCCTCGCCCCCACCGCCATCGAGCCCGAGGACGTCGCGGACGCCCTGATCGACGCCGTCGCGGCCGACCGCTTCCTCGTGCTGCCCCACCCCGAGGTCGCCGGCTACTACCGCAACCGGGCCACCGACCCCGAGCGCTGGCTCGGCACCATGAACCACGTCCAGCGGACCTGGGAGACGGGCGCCGGTCGGCCGTAGTCCCCGGCGGATGGGAAGATCTGTCCGGCGGGAACTCGTTCCCCTGACCGAAAACGATCACGAAGAAGCATGAAGGAAGGCGGCGGAGCATGGCCAGGACGACGGACGGGAGCGGTACCCCCGTCCCCCAGAGGCTCCTCGCCGCCGCCACCCGGCTCTTCGCGGAGCGGGGCTACGACCGCACCTCCGTCCAGGAGATCGTCGAGGCCGCCGGGGTCACCAAGGGCGCCCTCTACCACTACTTCGGCTCCAAGGAGGACCTCCTCCAGGAGGTCTACTCCCGGGTCCTGCGCCTCCAGCAGGAGCGGCTCGACGCCTTCGCCGACGCCGACGCGCCCGTGGAGGAGCGGCTGCGCGACGCCGCCGCCGACGTCGTCGTCACCACCATCGAGAACCTCGACGACGCCTCGATCTTCTTCCGCTCCATGCACCACCTGAGCCCGGAGAAGAACAAGCGGGTGCGGGCCGAGCGCCGCCGCTACCACGAGCGGTTCCGGGCCCTGATCGAGGAGGGCCAGAAGGCCGGGGTGTTCTCCTCCGCGACCCCCGCCGACCTGGTGGTCGACTACCACTTCGGCTCCGTGCACCACCTGTCCACCTGGTACCGCCCGGACGGCCCCCTCAGCCCCCAGCAGGTCGCCGGCCACCTCGCCGACCTGCTGCTCCGGGCCCTGCGCCCCTGACCGCACCCCCTCCCGGGGGTGCGGCCGGCCGGACGGGTCCTACAGGTACTTCTTCAGCTCCCGGCGCGCGAGCGACCGCTGGTGCACCTCGTCCGGCCCGTCCGCCAGCTTCAGCGTCCGCGCCGCCGCCCACAGCTCGGCCAGCGGGAAGTCCTGCGACACCCCGCCCGCGCCGTGCGCCTGCACCGCCTTGTCGATGATGTCGACGACCGCGCGCGGGGTCGCGATCTTGATGGCCTGGATCTCGGTGTGCGCACCCCGGTTGCCGACGGTGTCCATGAGCCAGGCCGTCTTGAGGACGAGCAGCCGCAGCTGCTCGATGGTCACCCGGGCGTCCGCGATCCAGTTCTGCACGACGCCCTGCTGGGCGAGCTCCTTGCCGAAGGCGGTGCGGGAGACCGCGCGCCGGCACATCAGCTCCACGGCCCGCTCCGCCATGCCGATCAGCCGCATGCAGTGGTGGATGCGGCCGGGGCCGAGCCGGGCCTGCGCGATGGCGAAGCCGCCGCCCTCCTCGCCGACCAGGTTCGCGGCCGGGACGCGCACGCCGTCGAAGACCACCTCGGCGTGGCCGCCGTGGTAGTGGTCCTCGTACCCGTACACCCGCATCGCGCGCCGCACCTCGACGCCCGGGGTGTCGCGCGGCACGAGGACCATCGACTGCTGGCGGCGGAGGTCGGTGCCGTCGGGGTCGGTCTTGCCCATGACGATGAAGACCGCGCAGTCGGGGTTCATCGCCCCCGAGATGTACCACTTGCGCCCGTCGATCACGTACGAGTCGCCGTCCCGCCGGATCCGGGTCTCGATGTTGGTGGCGTCGGAGGAGGCGACGTCGGGCTCGGTCATCGCGAACGCCGAACGGATCTCGCCCGCGAGGAGCGGCTCCAGCCACTGCTTCTTCTGCGCCTCGTCGCCGAACTCGGCGAGCAGCTCCATGTTCCCGGTGTCCGGGGCCGCGCAGTTGAGGGCGGTCGGGGCGAGCTGCGGGCTGCGGCCGGTGATCTCGGCGAGCGGCGCGTACTGGAGGTTCGTCAGCCCCGCCCCGTACGCGGCGTCGGGGAGGAAGAGGTTCCACAGGCCCTGCCGCTTGGCCTCGGCCTTCAGCTCCTCGACCACCGCCGGGGTGTCCCACGGGGAGGCGAGCCGGGCCCGCTGCTCCTCGGCGACGGCCTCGGCGGGGTACACGTGCTCGTCCATGAAGGCGAGGAGCTTCGCGCGGAGCTCCTCGGTGCGCGCGTCGTAGGCGAAGTCCATGGGGTTCAGCCCTCCTGAAGGGTGGTCAGGCCGTGCTCGATGAAGACGGGGACGAGTTCGCCGATGCGGTCGAAGCCGGCGCCGACCGTCTGGCCGAGGGTGTAGCGGTAGTGGATGCCCTCCAGGATCACGGCGAGCTTGAACCAGGCGAAGGCCGTGTACCAGGAGAGGGCGGAGGTGTCGCGGCCCGAGCGGGCCGCGTAGCGCTCGACCAGCTCGGCGGCGCTCGGGTGCCCGGCGGCCGTGGCGGTCGTGGAGATGGGGGAGCCCGGCAGGTCGAGCGGGGTGCTGTACATGACGAGGAGGCCGAGGTCGGTGAGCGGGTCGCCGAGCGTCGACATCTCCCAGTCGAGGACGGCCCTGATCCGGTCGTCGGGGCCGACGAGGACGTTGTCGAGCCGGTAGTCGCCGTGGATCACGGTGGGCGGGGGAGAGGCGGGCAGCGCCCGGCCGAGGGCGGCGTGCAGCTCGTCGATCCCGGCCAGCTCCCGGCCGCGCGAGGCGTCGAGCTGCTTGCCCCAGCGGCGCAGCTGCCGGTCGAGGAAGCCGTCGGGCCGCCCGAAGTCGCCGAGCCCGACCGCGTCGGGGTCCACGGCGTGCAGGTCGACGAGGGTGTCGACCAGGCCGAGGACGGCGGCGCGGGTGCGCTCGGGGCCCAGCGGGGCGAGCTGGCGGGCCGAGCGGTACGGCGTCCCCTCGACGAACTCCATGACGTAGAACGGCGCTCCGAGCACCGACTCGTCCTCGCAGAACAGCACCGTCCCGGGGACGGGCACCTCCGTCGCGCGCAGGGCGCTGATCACGCGGTGCTCGCGCCGCATGTCGTGGGCGGTGGCCAGGACGTGACCCAGCGGGGGCCGGCGGACGACCCAGCGGCCGGCGTCGGTGCCGTCGGTCACCGCGTACGTCAGGTTCGAGCGCCCGCCCTCGATCAGCCGGGCTTCGAGGGGACCGCCCACCAGGCCGGGCCGCTCGCGGTCGAGGAGACCGCGCAGCCGCTCGGGGTCGAGACCTGGCGGGGGCACCTCCCGCGTCGTGGACTGCGGGTCAGGGGCGGAGCTCATCGGGCGTACCTCCGGATCGGCTGCGGTCGGCCCTCATGATGACCGACCAGTCGGTATGTCGTCCAGAGGGGTGTCCGCCACACTCCGCGCGCGCCCCCGCCGAAGACGCTGAAGGCGCCGAAGACCCCGAAGGCGCGGAGGGCGTGCACCGAGGGGCGGTCGCTCCCTCGGCGCACGCCCTCCGGCGGCTCAGGCGTGACAGGCCACCGGCACCCCGCCGTTCATCGCCGCCATGTCGCCGAGGACCACCGCCAGGTCGAGCGGGTTCCCCTCCGGCAGGCCCTCCAGCTCCGCGTACGCCCGGTGCAGGTTCGCCACCAGGCGCTCGCTCTCCCGCCACGCGGCGAACTCGCCGAGCTCCGCCCGCCGCGCCGTCTCCAGCGGCGCGTCCCCCTTCGCGTACCCCTCGGCGGCAAGGTCCCGCACCCACAGCAGGTACCGCTCCGTCGCGTCGTACGCGGAGGGGTCGGTGACCCGCCCGTGCCCCGGCACCACCGTCGGCGCGTCGAGCGCGCGCAGCAGGGCGAGCGCGCGCAGCGAACCGGCGAGCGACCCCATCGGCAGGAACGGCGTCCCGCCCTGGAAGACCAGGTCGCCCGTGAAGACCACCCCCTGCTCGGGCAGGTGCACGACCGAGTCGCCCGTGGTGTGCGCGGTGCCCGGGTGGAGCACCCGCACCTCGATCCCGCCGACGTGCAGCGTCAGGCGGTCGGTGTACGTGACGGACGGCGGCAGGATCTCGACCCGCCCGAAGTCGGTCTGCGGCCAGATCAGATGGAGCTGGTGCCCGGCCGCGAGCTGCTCGGTCCGGCAGTTCTCGTGCCCCACGATCCGCGCCTCGGGGGCGAACACCCCGTTCCCGTAGGTGTGGTCCCCGTGGTGGTGGGTGGAGACGACGGTGCGCGGCAGCGGAAGGCCCTCGGCGAGGACCGCCTCGCGCAGCAGCAGGGCCCGCCGTTCGGTGGCGGCGGTGTCGACGAGCAGGGACTCATCCGCGTCGCCGAGGAAGCCGGCGTTGTTCAGGCACCAGCCGCCGTCGGGCTGGACGAAGGCGTGCACGCGCGGAGCAAGGGTGACCACGTAGGGGTCGGTGGAAGACAAGGGATTCCCCCGGGTGAGAGCCGGATCTGACGGGGGGAAAGAGTGTCAGCCGGCCCCGGTCCGGGGGAAGTCGGAAGCGGTACGTCCGGGGGCGAGGCGCCGGCCCGGTCAGCAGATCAGTGGTCGTCCCAGTGTCCGTCGTGCGCCGCGTGCCGGTGTCCGTCGTGCACGTAGTCGACATGGTCGCCGTGCGTCACCGACTCGTGGCCGCAGTCGGGTCCGTGCTCGTGCGCGTGCGCCTCGTGGGAGACGTGACCGGCCGGCTCGCACTCGTCCCAGTGGCCCGAGTGCTCGCGGTGCAGGTGCCCGTCGTGCGCGTAGTCGACGTGGTCGCCGTGGTCCACCGCCCGGTGGCCGCAGTCCGGGCCGTGGGCGTGGGCGTGCGTGGGGTGTTCGTGGTGGAGAACGGTCATCACATGGCCTCCGTGAGGGAACGGCTGACCTTTCCAGGCTAGTCCGATACGTCCCTCTCGTCCTGGTTCGGAGGGTGTGCCGTGTCCGTGTCCCCGTGCCTCCGTGCCTCCGCGCCGGGGGCCGCCGGGCTCACCAGATCAGCGCGGCCCCGAAGAAGGCGAGACCGATCGTGCACGCGGCGGCGAGCAGCGCGCCCCGGTGCGTGAGCGGACGCGGCCTGGCCGTGTCCAGGGAGCGGATCCGGCGGTGGGCCACCAACAGGAACAGGACCCACGCGAGGGCGGAGAGGGCGAGCCCGGCCAGCCCCCGGGGCGTGGTCTCGTCCTGGACGGCCAGCTTGACGGCGAGCACCGTCACGACCGTGCAGGAGAGCGTGGTGCGCCGCCAGGCGAGCCGGGTCCGCTCCGGCTGTAGCCCGGGGTCCCGGGTCACCACCGCGTCCGGCGGTCCCTCCACTACCCGGCCCAGCCGAAGACGACGACCACCACCATCGCGAGCGCCACCACGGCCACCGCGAGGCTGAGGACCGCCGGGAACCGGGACACGGGAAGGTCCTCGCCGCGCCGCATCGCCCGCTCGCAGCGCACCCAGTGGTTCACCGCGCGCAGGGCGCAGAGGACCCCGGCGGCGAGCAGCGCGAGCGCGAGCCCGACCCGCACCCCCCACCGCAGGTCCGGCAGGAACTGGTCGACGGCGAAGCCGCCGCCGATCAGGGCGAGCGCGGTCCTGACCCAGGCGAGGAAGGTCCGCTCGTTCGCGAGGGAGAAGCGGTAGTCGGGGGTGTCCCCCTCGTCCCGGATCCGCTGGGGCGCGAACCAGAGCCGCAGACTCTGCACGAAATCGCTCACACGTGCACCCTAACGGGCTGATCATCGGACCGCCCGACGCACCGGAACCACCGGGGCCGAGCCCGCGCCCGCTTCACCGGGCCCCCGGCCCGAGCCCCCGCCCGCTTCAGCGCGGCTCCCGGGGCCCGCCCCTCAGCCCTCCGCGACCGCCCGCAGCCGCTCGTACGCGGCGAGTCCGTCCGGGACCCACTCCCACTCGCCGAGCCGCGCGGCCAGCTCGTCCTCCGTCAGGAAGGCGTGCCAGGCGACCTCCTCGGCCTGCGGGTCCACCGGCAGGTCGCAGCGGACCTCGTACACGGCCGACCACCACTTCCCGGCCACGCCCCCGGAGTCGTACAGGAAGCGCAGCACCGGCTCGGGGCGGGGGAGCCCCCGCACCCCCAGCTCCTCCTCGGCCTCGCGGAGGGCGGCCTCGTCGTAGGACTCGCCCGCGCCGACGACACCGCCGACGAACATGTCGTACATCGAGGGGAAGACCAGCTTCGTCGGCGTCCTGCGGTGGACGAAGACCCTGCCGTCGGCGTCCCGGACCCGGATGAAGACGCAGCGGTGGATCAGGCCCCGCGCGTACACCTCACCGCGCGGGGCCCGTCCTACCACCCGGTCCTGCTCGTCGACGACGTCGAGAAGCTCTTCGGCGGAACTCATGGCGCCATCCAACCAAAGCCGTCCGGCAGGACAACCCGGCGGGACCACCCGGCGGGGCCGCCCCGCGAGACCGCGCGTCCGAACGGTTGACTGGATACACCGGTGTATCCAAGATGCGGTCCATGTCCTACGACGCTGATGTGATCGTGATCGGGGCCGGTCTCGCCGGACTCGTCGCCACCGCCGAGCTGGTCGACGCCGGCCGCACCGTGATCCTCCTCGACCAGGAGCCCGAGCAGTCCCTCGGAGGCCAGGCCCACTGGTCCTTCGGCGGCCTCTTCCTGGTCGACTCGCCCGAGCAGCGCCGCATGCGCGTCAAGGACAGCCACGCCCTGGCCCTCCAGGACTGGTACGGCACCGCCGGCTTCGACCGGACCGAGGACCACTGGCCGAGGAAGTGGGCCGAGGCGTACGTCGACTTCGCGGCCGGCGAGAAGCGCGCCTGGCTCCACGCGCGCGGGGTGCGCTTCTTCCCCGTCGTCGGCTGGGCCGAGCGCGGCGGCTACGACGCCACCGGGCACGGCAACTCCGTCCCCCGCTTCCACATCACCTGGGGCACGGGCCCCGGCCTCGTCGCCCCCTTCGAGCGGAAGGTCCGCGAGGGCGTCGCCCGGGGCCTGGTCCAGCTCCGCTTCCGCCACCGCGTCACCGGCCTCGGCCGCACCGCCGGAGCCGTCGACACCGTCACCGGCGAGGTCCTGGAACCCTCCGCCGCCCCCCGGGGCACCGCCAGCGGCCGCGAGGCCACCGGTTCCTTCGAGCTGCGCGCCCAGGCCGTGATCGTCACCTCCGGCGGCATCGGCGGCAACCACGACCTCGTCCGCGCCCAGTGGCCCGCCCGCCTCGGCACCCCGCCCGCCAAGCTGCTCTCCGGCGTCCCCGCGCACGTCGACGGACTGATGCTCGGCATCGCGGAGAAGGCGGGCGCCCACCACATCAACCGCGACCGGATGTGGCACTACACCGAGGGCATCGAGAACTGGAACCCCATCTGGGCCCGCCACGGCATCCGCATCCTGCCCGGCCCGTCCAGCCTCTGGCTCGACGCCACCGGCAAACGCCTGCCCGTGCCGCTCTTCCCCGGCTTCGACACCCTCGGCACCCTCGAACACATCACGCGGACCGGGTACGACCACACCTGGTTCGTCCTCGACAAGAAGATCATCGGCAAGGAGTTCGCCCTCTCGGGCTCCGAGCAGAACCCCGACCTGACCGGCAAGTCGGTCCGCGACGTCATCGGGCGCGCGCGGGCGGACGTGCCCGGGCCCGTCCAGGCCTTCATGGACAAGGGCGTCGACTTCGTCGTGGAGAAGGACCTCTCCGCCCTCGTCCGGGGCATGAACGCGCTCACCGACGAGCCGCTGATCGACGAGGCCGCGCTGCGCCGCGAGATCACCGCCCGCGACCGCGAGATCGCCAACCCCTTCACCAAGGACCTCCAGGTCACGGCGATCCGGGGCGCCCGCAAGTACCTGGGCGACAAGCTCATCCGCACGGCGACCCCGCACCGCATCCTGGACCCCGGGGCGGGCCCGCTGATCGCCGTGCGCCTCAACATCCTCACCCGCAAGTCCCTCGGCGGCCTGGAGACCGACCTCGACTCCCGCGTCCTGACGGAGGGCGGCGAGCCCCTGGAGGGCGTGTACGCGGCGGGCGAGGCGGCGGGCTTCGGCGGCGGCGGCGTCCACGGCTACCGCTCCCTCGAAGGCACCTTCCTCGGCGGCTGCGTCTTCTCGGGCCGCGCGGCGGGCCGGGCGGCGGTGAAGGCGGTGGGCTGACGGGGGATCCCGCGCCGGGGCAAGATGACGGTGTGACAAAACGTGTACTGCTGATGCTCGTCGGCGGCGTCGTGGCCCTCGGCGGCCTCGCGACCTTCCTCGTGCTCCAAGGCCTGGACGCCGCCGACAAGTGGAGCAGCGTGCTCAGCCTGTTCTTCACGGTGGCGGGGTTCGTCCTGACTCTGGTGGGCCTTTTCGCGCGAGGCTCCCAGCAGTCGGCGGACCACGCGGTCACCGGCGGCTCCCTGTACCAGGTCAGGAACGTCACGAGCGACGTCGTCATCAGGACCGGAGGCGGTGCGGCCGCCCCGCCCACGGCCGCTCCCGCGGAGGGCCAGGGCGGCGGGACGCAGTCGGCCCACGGAGCCCGTACGGCGGGGGGCCTGCACCAGATCGACGGGGTGGGCGGTTCGGTCCGCGTCGAACCGCCGGCCTCCTCCACGCCGTGAGGGGGTTCTTCAAGCGCCGGAAGGCGCCGCAGACGGCGTCCGGAGCCTCCGTCCAGGGGCCCCTCACCCAGATCAGCGGGGTCCGGGGCGACGTCCACGTCACCGTCGGATCCGTACCGTCCCAGCCCGCGCCGCCGGAGATCGAGTCCGCCCGCCAGGCCTACGCCACCCGCGTCCGTCAGCGCTACGGCCGCCTCGATCTGGAGGTCCTCACCCCGCTCCGTGAACAGGACGAACACCCGGTCCTCCAACTGCGCGACGTCTTCGTCCCCCAGTCCGTACGTGCCGACCCGCCGCCCGTGGAACTGCCGCAGGAACTCCTGCGCCGCCTGATGGACCCGGCCGAGGCGGAGCTCCACGACCTGCCGCCCGGCATCGACCGGGAGACGGCCGACCGCGTCCGCCGCGCGTACCGGGAGCGTCCGCCGCTGCCCGTGCTCGACGTCCTGACGGCGCCCGAGCACGACCGCGTCGTCCTGCTCGGCCACCCGGGCTCGGGCAAGTCCACCCTGGCCCGCTACCTGGCACTCACCCTTACTTCTCCCGAACCCCCCGCGGACCTCCATGCCCTGCGCGGCAGCCTCCCGTTGATCGTCGAACTCCGGGAGTACGCGCAGCCCGCCTGGCGGGAGCGGACCTTCGAGGACTTCCTCGCCCACCAGCACGCGACGGAGGGCCTCGGGCTTCCGCCGGAGACGCTGACCGCGCTCCTGGCGGGGGTGGGCCCGTACTCCGCCCTCGTGATCTTCGACGGCTTGGACGAACTCTTCGAAAAGGACATCAGGGACGCGGTCACCCGCCGCATCGCGGGCTTCGCCGCCCGCCATCCCCTGGCCCGGATCGTCGTCACCTCGCGCGGCTACGGCTACCAGCGGGCCGTCCTGGACGGAGCGGGCTTCACCAACTTCATGCTCCAGGACCTGGACCGGGAGCAGATCGGCGCGTTCGCGGAGCAGTGGTTCTCGCTCGCGTGCCCCGACGACCCCGCCCAGGCCCGGAAGCTGATCGAACGCGTCACCACGGCCGTCGACGCGTCGACCTCCGTCCGCGAACTCGCGGGCAACCCTCTCATCCTCACGATCCTCGCCATCATCGGCCGCCGCCGCGAACTCCCGCGCGACCGGCGCACGGTGTACGAGCACGCCGTCGACGTCCTTGTGGAGCACTGGGATCCCAGCAAGTACCTCAAGGACCGCCGGGTCGAGGAGCACCTCCCGTACCTCGGCCCCGAGGACAAGCGCGAACTCCTGCGCCTCATCGCCCGCCAGATGCAGGAGGGCCACGGCGGCATCTCCGGCAACCACATCGCGGGCCCCGACCTCCTGAAGAGCTTCGAGGAGTACCTGAAGGACCGCTACGCCCTCCCACCGGACCGCGCGGCGACGGCGGCCCGGGTGATGCTGGACCAGTTCCGCCACCGCAACTTCATCCTCAGCCGCTACGGCGGCGAGATCTACGGCTTCGTCCACCGCACGTTCCTGGAGTACCTGGCGGCGACGGACCTGGCCCACCGCTTCAATCACGAGCGCACGGTCTCGGAGGAGGAATTGGGGGAGTTGTACGTCGCGAAGGCCGAGGATCCGGCGTGGCACGAGACCCTGCTCCTGCTGGTGGGACTCCTCGACGAGCGTTTCGTGGCACGTGTGATCGACCGGCTGCTCGGTCCCCAAGTGCCCGCGCGACCGCTGGACAGTGAGGACGACAGGGCTGTGGCGGGCCTCCCGTTTGCCGCGCGCTGTTTGGCCGAGGTGCGCCGGCCCGGACCGCTGGCCCCCCAAGCGGCTTCGATCGTCCGCCGGTTGATCCGGCTCCTGGAACTATGCCGGGAGTACAACGTGTTCTTCGACCGGGGAAGTCCTGGGTTCAAGGACATCGCCCGGGCCCTGACGGGACTGGGCGACCACGCGAGCGCCCGCCGGCTCTACCTCCGGTGGCACGACGCCTGGTCCCGTGATCACCGGACCCGGGGAATCCGCTTCATCACGGACGGGATCGGCTGGGAGGCCGCCGAGATCCGCCTGCACTTCCTTCACCACGAATCCGGAAACCTGTCCTCGGTCCTCTGGAAAGAGGCTCGGGGCAACCCCGATCCGAGCACGCGCCTGGTGGCGACCCTGCAGGCGGTCGAGGCCGGACTGCCGGGCGCGAAGGACCTGCTGCGCGACCGCTTCGTCCACGAGACGCACGCCGGACTGCGGGCCGCGATGGTGGACGAGCTGGGACACGACGAGGACCCGGGGCCGAAGACCGTGCCCTTCCTGTTGGACCGCCTCCGGCACGAGACGGACCACGACGCGAGAGAGTCCGTTCTCGCCGCTCTGACGCGGACGGCCGTGACGGCGCCGGAAGCCCGCGCATGGCTGCTGAGGGCCCTGCGGGAGGGCAGTACCCCGACAAGGCTCGGCATCATCCGGAACATCACCCTCCATCAGATGCGGGACCGTGAGATCCGTGTGCTCCTGCTCCGGAACGCGGAGGACGGCGAGCCCGAGACGCGCGAGAGCGCTTTGAGCACCCTTTCGTTCTTCCCCATGGGCGATGACGAGCAGAGGCTGCTCGTCGTCGCCCTGCGCATGGCCGACGCGGAGGACACGGGATTGCGTTCGGCCGCCCTGATGGCTCTGGCGGGTCTCACACACCGACACGGCGAGGCCCGCCGAGTGGTCCTGTACCGGGTGCGCCACGATCCGTTTCCCGAAATCCGGAGGCAGCTCGTGGATACCATCGGCAGGGAGTGGAATGACCGGGACGGTACGCGGTCCGTCCTCCTGGACCGCCTGCTCCACGATGAGGACCCCGGAGTCCGGGTGGCTGCCCTCTCTTCGTATCGCTACGATCCGCCCGAGGACGCCGGGACGTTGGAAGCCGTCGTAGCCCAGGCCCTCTTCGGGGAGACGCCCTTGGTCAGGAGGGCCGCGTTTGCCGCACTCCTCCCCTTCGACCAGTCCTTGGAGGTGCTCGACTTCCTCCAGGCCCTTGCCGCGAAGGAGGAGGACGCCGAGGCCCGTGCGGCGATGACGGGCAGTCTGCTGGCGCGGGCCGACCGGGTTCGGGGCGGGCGCCTCACCCGCGAACGCGCCGTTCACGACCCGAGCCCCGTCGTCCGCTCCGCGGCTCTTGAGGCCCTCCGCGACCGGCACCGCGACCTCGGCACACTGTCCCTGGCGCACGACCGGGCCGCGAACGACGAGGACCCGGAGGTGCGGCGTACCGCTCTCCGGGTCCTCACCGATCTGGGCCGTGACGACCCGCGTACCCTCGATCTGCTCCGCACGGCCGCCCAGGACGTCTCGGCCGATGTCCGGGGTTTCGCCGCGCGGCTTCTCCCGATCCTCGAAGGAGCAAGCGAGTAGCGGTCGTACCGGGCCTACAACACCAGCGACAGCAGCAGCACGAACACGATGCCCACGACCGAGATGATCGTCTCCATCACCGACCAGGTCTTGATCGTCTGGCCGACGTTCATGCCGAAGTACTCCTTGACCAGCCAGAACCCGGCGTCGTTGACGTGGCTGAAGAAGAGCGAACCGGCACCGATCGCGAGGACGAGCAGCGCCGTCTCGCCGGTCGACATGCCCTCCGCCAGCGGAGCCACGAGCCCCGCCGCCGAGATCGTCGCCACCGTCGCCGAGCCCGTCGCGAGCCGGATCGCGACCGCGATCAGCCAGGCGAGCAGCAGGGCCGGGATGGACCAGCTCTTGGAGAAGTCCAGGATCATCTGGCCGACGCCGATGTCGATCAGGGTCTGCTTGAAGCCGCCGCCCGCGCCGACGATCATCAGGACGCCCGCGATCGGGGCGAGGGACTTCTCGACGGTCGAGGACAGGCGCTCCTTGGTGAAGCCGGCCGCCCGGCCCAGGGTGAAGAGCGCGACTATGACGGCCGCGAGCAGCGCGATCAGCGGCGAGCCGATGACGTCGGTGACCTTCTGGACGCCGTTCTCCGGGTCGTCCACGACGATGTCGACGAGCGCCTTCACCAGCATCAGGACGACCGGCAGCAGCACGGTCGCGACGGTGACGCCGAAGCCGGGACGCTTCTCCAGGTCCTCGGAGGGCCGGGTTGGGATCATGTTCTCGGGGGCCTTGATGTCCACCCAGCGGGCCGCGTACCGGGAGAAGACCGGTCCGGCGATGATCACGGTCGGGATCGCGACGACGAGGCCGAGGGCGAGGGTGACGCCCAGGTTGGCGCCGACCGCGTCGATCGCGACGAGCGGGCCGGGGTGCGGCGGGATGAGCCCGTGCATCACGGAGAGGCCGGCGAGGGCCGGGATGCCGATCCGCATCAGGGAGTAGTTGCCGCGCTTGGCGACGAGCAGCACGACCGGGATCAGCAGCACGATGCCGACCTCGAAGAAGAGCGGCAGACCGATCACGGAGGCGATGAGCACCATCGCCCACGGCATGGCCCGGCCGCTCGCCTTCGCCAGGATCGTGTCGACGATCTGGTCCGCGCCGCCGGAGTCCGCGAGCAGCTTGCCGAGGATGGCGCCGAGGGCGATCAGCACGCCCACACCGGCGACGGTGGCGCCGAGGCCGGTGGTGAAGGACTTGATGGTGTCCGCGAGCGGCGCGCCCGCGAACGCGCCGAGCGCCAGCGACCCGATGGTCAGCGCCAGGAACGCGTGCAGCTTGAACTTGGTGATGAGCAGGACGATGACGGCGATGCCGGCGAGCACGGCGATCCCGAGCTGGGCGTTGCCTGCCGAGGTGATCGGTTCGGCGGCGTCCGCTGCCAGGATCTCGACGCTGAGACTGGTCACGGTGGTGTCCTTCGTACGGGCAGGAGAAAAAGAAGGGGGGCGGAGGAGGTCAGCCGGCCCGGCCGCGCAGTGCGGCGACGGCCCGGTCGGTGATCTCCTCGGGGGTGCCGGACACGTCGACGGCGACGCCGGCCTCGTCGGCCTGGAGCGGCTCCAGGGTGGCGAACTGGGAATCGAGCAGCGCCGTCGGCATGAAGTGCCCCTTGCGCGCGGCCATCCGGCCCTCGATGAGCTCCCGGTCACCGGACAGATGCAGGAAGACGACGCCGGGCGCGGCGGCACGCAGCCGGTCCCGGTACGCCCGCTTCAGCGCGGAGCTGCTCACCACGCCGCCGAGTCCGGCCCGGCCGTGCGCCCACTCCCCGATGGCGTCGAGCCAGGGGCCCCGGTCCTCGTCGTCCAGCGGGACGCCGGCCGACATCTTGGCGACGTTGGCCGCCGGATGGAAGTCGTCGCCCTCGGCGTAGGGGAGGCCGAGGGCCTCGGCGACCAGCGGACCGATGGTGGTCTTGCCGGTCCCCGCGACGCCCATCACGACGACGACGGGAGGGGCCTGGGGGGTGCTGCTCATGGGGTGCCTCGCTGTCTTCTTCGACATCGATTCCGTTGTCCGTCGCGCTCATGAAACCCATTGGGTACGACGTATTCAAGTGACTGTGACATAAAAGTAGTACTTTTAATTCCGGATCTTGCTCCGGGGGCCGCCCCGGCCCCCGCTCCGGCTGTGTCCGTCCCCGCGTACCCGCATAGGCTGGCCTCCATGACGACACAGGCCCAGGGCCTCCACTCCCACGTCCTGGCCACCCTGGGCCTCGCGATCACCGCGGGGGAGTACCCGCCCGGCACCGTGCTGCGCACCGACGAACTGGCCCAGCGCTTCGACGTCTCCCGGACCGTGGTCCGCGAGGTCGTCCGGGTCCTGGAGTCCATGCACCTCGTCGAGTCCCGCCGCCGCGTCGGCGTCACCGTGCTGCCCACCGCGAGCTGGAACGTGTACGACCCCCAGGTCATCCGCTGGCGCCTGGCCGGCGCCGACCGCCCCCGCCAGCTCCGCTCGCTCACCGTGCTCCGCTCCGCCGTCGAGCCCGTCGCCGCCGGCCTCGCGGCCGTGAACGCCACCCCCGAGCAGTGCCGGGAGCTCACCGAGGAGGCCCTCGGCATGGTCGCCACCTCGCGCGGCCGGCGCCTGGAGGAGTACCTCGTCCACGACATCGCCTTCCACCGGGTCGTCCTCAACGCCTCGGGCAACGAGATGTTCGCCCGCCTCGGCGACGTCGTCGCGGAGGTCCTCACCGGCCGCACCCACCACCACGTGATGTTCGAGGACCCGGACCCGGCCGCCGTCACCCTCCACGTCCAGGTCGCCGAGGCCGTACGGGAGCGGGACGCGGCCCGCGCCGAGGAGCTGACCCGCCAGATCGCCGTCGGCGCCCTCCAGGAGCTGGACGTCCTCGCGCCCTGACAACCGGACGCAAGCTCTGAACTAGCTCAAATATGGGCGTTCAGTGACATGCGCCACAGTCAGTCACCGCCCCGTGCCGTGAGGATGTGCGCTGGTCGTACCGGGGAGACCCCCCACCGGGTGCGACCGGGTACCGCCCAGCCCCCTCACGAAGGCGAACAACTCCATGAGTGACCGCGTCACCGCGGCCGACCCGCTGTCCGCCGCACCGGCGGCATCCGGCGGGCCCACGGCCGCCACCCCCCACGTCGACGCCGGCGACGCCGGATACCGCAAGGACCTCAAGTCCCGGCACATCAACATGATCGCCATCGGCGGCGCCATCGGCACCGGGCTCTTCCTGGGCGCCGGCGGCCGGATGTCCCAGGCCGGGCCCTCCCTCTTCATCGCCTACGCCGTCTGCGGCGTCTTCGCCTTCTTCGTGGTGCGGGCCCTCGGCGAGCTGGTGCTCTACCGCCCCTCCTCCGGCGCCTTCGTCTCCTACGCGCGCGAGTTCATGGGCGAGAAGGGCGCCTACACGGCCGGCTGGCTCTACTTCCTCAACTGGTCGACCACCGCCGTCGCCGACATCACCGCGGCCGCCACCTATGCCCACTTCTGGTCGATGTTCAGCGACGTCCCGCAGTGGATCCTCGCCCTCATCGCCCTCGCGGTCGTCCTCGCCGCCAACCTCATCTCCGTGAAGTACTTCGGCGAGATGGAGTTCTGGTTCGCCATCGTCAAGGTCGCCGCCCTGGTCGCCTTCATGCTGGTCGGCATCTTCCTCGTCGTGACCTCCCACGACGTCGGCGGCCACACCCCCGGCCTCGCCAACATCACCGACAACGGCGGCGTCTTCCCCAACGGCATGATGCCGATGCTGCTGCTCATCCAGGGCGTCGTCTTCGCCTACGCCTCCGTCGAGCTGTGCGGCGTCGCCGCCGGCGAGACCGAGAACCCCGAGAAGATCATGCCGAAGGCGATCAACTCGATCATGTGGCGCGTGGGCCTCTTCTACGTCGGCTCCGTCGTCCTGCTCGCCCTCCTCCTGCCGTACACGGCCTACTCCGGCGACCAGAGCCCCTTCGTCACCGTCTTCGACAAGCTGGGCATCCCCGGCGCCGCCGGCGTGATGAACCTCGTCGTCCTCACCGCCGCCCTCTCCAGCCTCAACTCGGGCCTGTACTCCACCGGCCGCATCCTGCGCTCCATGTCGCTCTCCGGCTCCGCGCCCCGCTTCACCGGCGTCATGAACAAGGGCGGCGTCCCCTACGGCGGCATCCTGCTCACCGCGGGCTTCGGCGTCCTCGGCGTCGCCCTCAACTACGTCATGCCCGGCGAGGCCTTCGAGCTGGTCCTCAACTTCGCCTCGATCGGCATCATCGGCACCTGGGCCATGATCATGGTCTGCTCGCTGCTGTTCTGGCGCCGGGCCGAGCAGGGCAGGCTCGCCCGCCCCGGCTACCGCCTGCCCTGGGCCCCGTACACCCAGATCGTGACCCTGGTCTTCCTCGGCTCCGTCCTCGTCCTGATGTGGATGGACGAAGGCATCAGCCGCACCACCGTCAACTGCCTCCCGCTCATCGCGGCGGCCCTCGTCGGCGGCTGGTTCCTGGTCCGCGGCCGGGTCCGCGCGACCGCCGGTTCCCCGCGCGACCGACGGATCCCCACGGACTGACGTACCGTCAAGGGACCCCCGCGGGCACGGCCTGCGGGGGTCTCGCCTTTTGTCGGGAGATAGTGGTACGCAGGAGCCTTGCAAGATCCGTTCGCAGAGAAGGAAGTTCGCGATGCCGCAGCACGTCCAGGGGGTCATCGCCCCCGGCAGGAACGAACCGGTACGGGTCGAGACGATCGTGATCCCCGATCCCGGTCCCGGCGAGGCCGTCGTGAAGATCCAGGCGTGCGGCGTCTGCCACACGGACCTCCACTACAAGCAGGGCGGCATCAACGACGAGTTCCCCTTCCTCCTCGGCCACGAGGCCGCCGGAATCGTCGAGTCGGTCGGCGAGGGCGTCACCGACGTCGCCCCCGGCGACTTCGTGATCCTCAACTGGCGGGCCGTGTGCGGCACCTGTCGCGCCTGCCTGCGCGGCCGCCCCTGGTACTGCTTCGACACCCACAACGCGAAGCAGAAGATGACCCTGCTCGACGGCACGGAGCTCTCCCCGGCCCTCGGCATCGGCGCCTTCGCCGAGAAGACCCTCGTCGCCTCCGGCCAGTGCACCAAGGTCGACCCCACCGTCGCCCCCGAGGTCGCGGGCCTCCTCGGCTGCGGCGTCATGGCCGGCATCGGCGCCGCCCTCAACACCGGGAACGTCGGCCGCGGCGACACCGTCGCCGTCATCGGCTGCGGCGGCGTCGGCGACGCGGCGGTCGTCGGCTCCCGCCTCGCCGGAGCCTCGAAGATCATCGCCGTCGACATCGACGACCGGAAGCTGGAGACGGCGAAGGCGATGGGCGCCACCCACACCGTCGACTCCCGCTCCACCGACCCCGTCGAGGCGATCCGCGAACTCACCGGCGGCTTCGGCGCCGACGTCGTCATCGAGGCCGTCGGCCGCCCGGAGACGTACCAGCAGGCCTTCTACGCCCGCGACCTCGCCGGCACCGTCGTCCTCGTCGGCGTTCCCACCCCCGAGATGAAGCTCGAACTGCCCCTCCTCGACGTCTTCGGCCGCGGCGGCGCGCTCAAGTCCTCCTGGTACGGCGACTGCCTGCCCTCCCGCGACTTCCCGATGCTCGTCGACCTGCACCAGCAGGGCCGCATCGACCTCGCCGCCTTCGTCACCGAGACCATCGGCCTCGGCGAGGTCGAGAAGGCCTTCGCCCGCATGCACGAGGGCGACGTCCTCCGCTCGGTGGTGGTGCTGTGATGACCGCCCGGATCGACCACCTCGTCACCTCCGGCACCTTCAGCCTCGACGGCGGCACCTGGGACGTCGACAACAACGTCTGGATCGTCGGCGACGACACCGAGGCGATCGTCATCGACGCCGCCCACGACGCCGGGGCCATCCTCGCCGCGCTCGACGGACGCACCCTGCGCGCCATCGTCTGCACCCACGCCCACAACGACCACGTGGACGCGGCCCCGGCGCTCGCCGCCGCCACCGGCGCCCGCATCCTGCTCCACCCCGCCGACCTGCCGCTGTGGAAGCAGACCCACCCCGACCACAGCCCGGACGGCGACCTCGCCGACGGCCAGGTCCTCACCATCGCCGGCACCGACCTCACGGTCCTGCACACCCCGGGCCACGCCCCGGGAGCGGTCAGCCTGTACGCGCCGGAGCTCGGCACGGTCTTCACCGGCGACACCCTCTTCCAGGGCGGCCCCGGCGCCACCGGCCGGTCCTTCTCGGACTTCCCCACGATCGTCGACTCGATCCGGGACAAGCTCCTCGCCCTGCCGCCGGAGACGGTGGTGCGCACCGGCCACGGCGACACCACCACCGTCGGCGCCGAGGCCCCCCACCTCCAGGAGTGGATCAGCCGGGGCCACTGAGCCGCAGCCGGCTCTCGAAGCGCACCGCGCGGCCCGAGAACGGGTCGGTGAACTCCAGCGTCCGCGCCAGCAGGCCCAGCGGACGCCCGAAGTCCTCCGGCCCGTCCTCACGGACCACCGGATAGACCGGATCGTGCAGGATCGGCAGCCCGAGCGCGTTCATGTGCACCCGCAGCTGGTGCGTCCGCCCGGTCACCGGCACCAGCCGGTACCGGCCGAGCCCGCCCGCGTGCGCGACCAGCCCGATCCGGCTCTCGGCGTTCGGCTCGCCCGGCACCTCCCGGGCGGCCATCACCCCGCGCTCCTTCTCGATCCGGCTCCGCACCGTCACCGGCAGCTCCACCGCCGGGTCGTACGGCGCCACCGCCTCGTACTCCTTGCGCACGGCCCGGTCCCGGAACAGCGTCTGGTACGCCCCCCGGTCCTCCTCCCGCACGACGAAGAGGACCAGCCCCGCCGTCAGCCGGTCGAGCCGGTGCGCGGCCTGCAACCGGGGCAGCCCCAGGTCCCGCCGCAGCCGCGCCGTCGCGGTCTCCGTGACGTGCCGCCCCCGGGGCACCGTCGCCAGGAAGTGCGGCTTGTCCGCCACCACGATCCGCTCGTCCCGGTACACGACCCCGACCCCGAACGGCACCGGCGGCTCCGGCGGGAAGTCCCGGTGGAACCAGATCCACCGCCCCGCGGCGTACGGCTCGTCCCCGGAGACCGGCCCGTCGACCCCGACGAACCGCCCCTCCCGCAGCATCTCCTCGACCCGCCCGGCCCCGACGACCGCCCCGTACCGACCCACCAGATGGTCCCGTACGGTCCCCCAGGCGCCGTCCGGATCCTCCGGCAGCCGCACCCGCACGGGATCGATCCCGTCCCGCTGGGGCAGCGGCGACGCCGGGGGCCTGGTCCTGCGTCTCACCGCTCCGCCTCGTGGCCGTCCGTACGCGTGCGCGCGTGTGCGCGCCCATGCGAAAGTCCCGGTCGAGAAGATCTCGACCGGGACTCCGTGTGGTGTCCGAGGGGGGACTTGAACCCCCACGCCCGATAAAGGGCACTAGCACCTCAAGCTAGCGCGTCTGCCATTCCGCCACCCGGACAAGGTGTCTGTCTTCCTGGCCGCTGGGCCCTTCCGACGAGGAAAACCATAGCAAACATTCGGGGTGGTCGATCACCACCCCGGTCGGCCCCCGGCATGTGACAGCCGCATGACGGTCGGCGGGCGGCCTTGGGTCATGAGGGGGCCACGCGGGAGGATGGGGGGTGACCACCAGCGATCACGTGGGGGCACGTAGTGGGAGGAAGCAGCGTGAGCGAGTCGAACACGGCCGGGAGCGTCCGCGGCGAGGACGAGGTAGTCGACCTCTGTCGCGACCTCATCCGCATCGACACCAGCAACTACGGCGACCACTCGGGGCCGGGGGAGCGGGCGGCGGCGGAGTACGTCGCCGAGAAGCTGGCCGAGGTCGGCCTCGAACCGAAGATCTTCGAGTCGCACCGGGGCCGGGCCTCCACCGTCGCCCGGATCGAGGGCGAGGACCCGTCGCGGCCCGCCCTGCTGATCCACGGCCACACCGACGTCGTCCCGGCCAACGCCGAGGACTGGACCCACCACCCCTTCTCCGGGGAGATCGCCGACGGCTGCGTCTGGGGCCGCGGCGCCGTCGACATGAAGGACATGGACGCGATGACCCTCGCGGTCGTGCGGGACCGGATGCGCAGCGGCCGCAAGCCCCCGCGCGACGTCGTGGTCGCCTTCCTCGCCGACGAGGAGGCCGGCGGCACCTACGGCGCCCGGTACCTGGTCGACGAGCACCGGGACCTCTTCGAAGGGGTCACCGAGGCGATCGGCGAGGTCGGCGGCTTCTCCTTCACCGTCAACGAGAACCTGCGGCTCTACCTGGTGGAGACGGCCCAGAAGGGCATGCACTGGATGCGGCTGACCGTCGAGGGCACCGCGGGCCACGGCTCGATGACCAACAACGACAACGCCATCACGGAGCTCTGCGAGGCCGTGGGCCGCCTCGGCCGCCACCAGTGGCCGGTGCGGGTCACCAAGACCGTCCGGTCCTTCCTGGACGAGCTCTCGGACGCCCTGGGCACCCCCCTCGACCCCGAGGACATGGACGCCACCCTCGCCAAGCTCGGCGGCATCGCCAAGATGATCGGGGCCACCCTGCGCAACTCGGCCGCCCCGACCATGCTCGGCGCCGGCTACAAGGTGAACGTGATCCCCGGCCAGGCCACGGCGCACGTCGACGGCCGCTTCCTGCCCGGGTACGAGCAGGAGTTCCTGGCCGACCTCGACCGGATCCTCGGCCCCCGCGTGAAGCGCGAGGACGTGCACGGCGACAAGGCCCTGGAGACCAGCTTCGACGGCGCCCTGGTGGACGCCATGCAGCTGGCCCTGCGCGCCGAGGACCCGATCGCCCGCGCCGTGCCGTACATGCTCTCCGGCGGCACCGACGCCAAGTCCTTCGACGACCTCGGCATCCGCTGCTTCGGCTTCGCCCCGCTCCAGCTCCCGCCGGAGCTCGACTTCGCCGGCATGTTCCACGGCGTGGACGAGCGGGTCCCGGTCGAGGGCCTCAAGTTCGGCGCCCGCGTCCTGGACCGCTTCCTGGACGCCTCCTGAGCGCGATCACCGCCGACGCGCGCCGAATTCGTCCGCGCGTTTGCCCTTGCCCGAAAAGAGTGAATGAACCCGGGGGCTCGTAGCCCCCACCCTTCCCCCTCGTTACAGGTGTGCGGTCCGCGGCTGGGGCCGCATTGCCAACTAGGAGGAATAATGATCAAGAAGGTCGTCGCTGCTGCGGCTGCCACTGGCGGTCTCGTTCTCGCGGGTGCGGGCATGGCCGTCGCCGACGCGGGTGCCCAGGGTGCGGCCATCGGTTCCCCCGGTGTCCTCTCGGGCAACGTCGTCCAGGTGCCGGTTCACGTTCCCGTGAACCTGTGCGGCAACACGGTCTCCGTGATCGGCCTGCTGAACCCCGCCTTCGGCAACACCTGCGTCAACGCCTGACGTTGTGCCCCGCCCCGTGAGGGCGTGAGCCGGTCCGGCCCCGGAGTGCGTGCCATGCACTCCGGGGCCGGTGGCCATTTCAGCCCCGGGCCCTCCGCCCGGTGGCACCCTTTGGAAGCCGAGCAGGCAGGGAACAAGCTATGCGACAGGTCACGCGCAAGGGCCTCATCACCGTCGCGGCCGCCGGCGGCGTCTTCGCCGCGATCGGCGGCGGTCACGCGTACGCCGACTCCGGTGCGAACGGCGCGGCCGTGAACTCCCCGGGCGTCGCGTCCGGGAACTCCGTCCAGGTCCCGGTCCACGTGCCGGTGAACGCCTGCGGAAACACCGTCAGCGTCGTCGGACTGCTGAATCCGGCGATGGGCAACAAGTGCGCCAACGTCTCCGGGTCCGGCAAGCCGGGCAAGCCCGGTGGCGGATCCTCCGCCGGTGGCCACACGAGCGGCTCGCCCGGCGTGGGCTCCGGCAACAACGTCCAGGTGCCGGTCGACGTCCCGGTGAACGTGTGCGGCAACAGCGTCTCGGTCATCGGGCTCCTCAACCCGGCCGCGGGCAACGACTGCGGCAACGGCGTCGAGCCGACGCGGCCGGGGAATCCGGAGACCCCGGAGAACCCCGGAAACCCGGGCAACCCCGGGACCCCCGGAAACCCGGGCACCCCCGGCACCGACGGCGGGTCGAACACCCCCGGCACGCACACCGGGACGACGCCGCGGGCCGTCGAGGAGCTCGCCGAGACCGGCTCCGGGCCGCTCGGCGTGATCGTCCCCGCCGGCGCCGGACTGCTGCTCGCCGGTTCGCTGATCTACCGCCGCGCCCGCCGCGCCGCCTGAGCCCGCCGCACGGCCCGGGGCCGTGTGACGAGCACCACGCGCGGACGCGCACCACGCACGGGGGCCCCGCACACCGCGGGGCCCCTTCTCGTCGTTCTCCGGTCTACCAGGTCGCCCTGACCTGGCGGATGATCCGCCGTTTCAGCCGCACTCTGCGGCTCCCGTCCCGGTGCAGGCTCAGACGGTCCAACTCCCAGTGTCCGTACTCGGCATGGTCGGTCAGCAGGCGCGTCGCCTCCTTGCGGGAGACGCCGCGCGGCACGTACACGTCGACAAATTCGTATTCCGGCATCGCATCTATTGTGCGGGCACGGCCCCGGTACGGATAGCGTCTGTCCCATGTCTGATGCTGCGCAGCCCACCGCTGCCGAGGTACGTGCCGCCGCCGAGGCGGTCAAAGCCGCACTGGACCGTCACCTCGCGGCGGTCGAACGCCGCACGGGGGACGACGACCCGGCCGTCTACGAGGCCTTCAACGCCCTGGCCTCGGCGGCCGAGACCTACGACGAACTCCTCTACGACCACTACGACGAGGTCACCCCCTTCGAGATCCCCGGCGCGGACGGCTCCCTGCCGCCCTACACCGGGCCCGACGAGCCCCACGCCCTCAGCCTCCTGATCCGCCGCGACTACGCCGTGGCGGAACCCCGACGACTGCTCGCCCAGGCCCGTCGCGTCGCCGAGGCCGGCGGCGAGGACGTCACCGGGGCGGCCGCCAAGGCCGGCGTCTCGCCCCTCGCCGCGCTCGGCGTGCTCTTCGGCGAGTACGAACCGGACGAGATCGCCTCCCGGCACAAGGACTTCGGCCTGGAGGAGGGCGACTCCACGCTCTGGGTCGTCGCGGCCGACGAACTCCCCGAACCGGGGGAGTGGCTCAACACCCCCTTCGAGCACGCCGATCCCGAGCGGATCGTCTGTCGCTTCGACGTCAGCTCCGTCTTCGACGAGGACGAGGACGAGGACGCGGACGGCGACGACGGCGACGACGGCGACGGCCGCGGCCCGTCCGGGAGGGCCCGCGCCTGACCTCCGGGCCGCCGCGGGGAGGCGGCGGCGCGGAGACGCGAACACCCGGGAGGGCCGGGACGCCGTACGAGGCGTCCCGGCCCTCCCGTCGTTCCCGCGCCGCCCTACTCCCCGGCGGCGAGCAGCCCCTCCAGGAGCGGACGCAGCCGGGTCGTGCGCTCCGGGGCCACCCCCTCGGCCACCGCCCGGGGCAGTGCCTGGTCCACGCCGTGCACGACCGACAGATGGCGCTCCGCCCGGCCGAAGGCCGTGTACACCCACGGCCGGCTCAGGCCCCCGGCCGCGTCCCCGGGCAGCACCGCGACCACCGCGGGCCACCGCGACCCGGCCGCCTGGTGCGCGGTGAGCGCCCAGCCGTGCCGCAGCGCCGACTCCACCCGCTCCTTCGGCACGAGGAGCTCGTCGTCCCCGCAGCGCAGCCGCAGGCCCTCGGCGTCGGCCGAGAGGACCGTGCCGGTGACCGTCCGCCCCGGCACCGGCGCGTACGCCACCCGGTCGCCGGGGTCGTAGCCGCCGAACCGGCCGGGCCCGGGGTTGAGCCGCTGCTTGAGGGCGGCGTTCAGCGCGCGCGTGCCGGCCGAGCCGCCGTGGCCGACCGTGACGACCTGCGTCCGCTCCGGCGGCACCCCGATCGCCCGGGGCACCGAGTCGGCCACCAGCTGGACGGTGCGGTGCACGGCCTCGCCCGCGTCCCGCACCGGGACGATGACGACCTCCTTGCCGGGTGCCTCGACCTGGTTCAGTTCGCCGACGCCGATGCCCGACACCAGCTCGCCGAGCGGCCCCGGGTCGGGGACGCGCGAGGCGATCCGGGGGCACACCCCGGCCGCGAGCGCGTCGGCGAAGACCCGGCCCGCGCCCGGGGCCCCGAGGACCTCCGGGTCGCCGCTCAGGACCAGGCGGCAGCCGTCCGGCAGGGACTCCACGAGCGTCGCGGCCGTCTCCACGTCCAGCTGCGGCGCGTCGAGCACCGCCAGGACGTCCAGGGCGAGGGCCCCGTCCTCGTCCCGGCCCGGTCCGGCCGCCCCGGACAGCAGGGCGGCGACCGTCACGGCCTCCGCCCCCGCGGCGCCGAGCGCGCGCCGCCCGTCGTCGGAGTGGACCGCGACCAGGGCGCGGAGCCCCCGCCCGCGGGCCGCCGCCGCGAGCGCCACCGGCTCGGCGCGGGCGGCCTCGCCGCCGGTGTGCAGGACGAGGCCGTGCGCGCCGGCGGCGCGTTCGAGCTCGGAGCCCTCCCAGGTGTCCGCCGTGGCCGTCCTGACGAGACGGGCGAGGCCCTCCGCGAGGCTCTCCTCCGCGAGCGCGTACCGGTCGAGGCCGAGCAGCGCGGGCGGCTCCTCGCCGCTCTCCCCGCTCTCTTCCGAGACCCCGTCCGCGTCCTCGCCGGGCTCCTCCGCCTCCTCCCCGGGTTCCTCCCGCTCTTCCTGGAAGAGGTGGACCGCCCCCTCGGAGACCGCCGTGTCGACCGCCTCCTCGGGGTCGGGCACGGAGTGCGCGGCGAGCCCGGCGCGCACGGTCCCGGCCTCCAGGGCGGTGTGCCCCTGGAGCGCGGCCCGCTCCAGGAGCCACACGGTGAGGGCGACCGTACGGCGCGGGTCGCCGGGGCCGCAGTCGGGGCCGAGCAGCGCCCGCGCGAAGCCGTCGGCCTGCTCCGGCCGCACTCCCGCCACCGCGAGGAGCTGCCAGGGGTCGTCGGACAGCGCCGCGGCCGCGCCCTCGCCGAGCGCGGCGGCCACCTGCCCGGCCAACGCCTCCGGAGCGCCGCCCCTGGCCAGGACCTCGCGGACGGCGGCCGTGGTGGCGGGCGCCGGAGCCGTGGGGTGCTCCGGTGCGGGGGAGCGGGGGGCCGCCACCGGGGCCCGCTCGGGGGCGGGGGACCGGGGCACCGGGTCGGCCGCCTCGTAAAAGGCACTGCCCTTGGCCGCACCGCCCTCCACGGCCCGGACCGCCGCGAGGAGGTCCGCGGCGGTCCCGCTCAGCTTGGTGCCGGCCGCGACCGGGCCGTCCTTTTCGGCCTTCCGCGCCTCGATCCTCGCCCGCAGCTCCCGCTGCGCCGCCAGCTCGGCCTGCGCCTCGCTCAGCTCGGGCGCGTCGTCGGAGCCGCCGGTCTTCCCGGCGTCCCGGGCCGGCTGCTCGGAGGCCTCCCCGGTCTCCTCCGGCCCGTCGGCCGTCTCCGGCCCGTCGGCCGTCTCCGGCACGTCCCCCGTCGCGTCGGCCTCCCCCGGCCCGTCGTCCGGGTCCGTCCCGGCCTCCCCGGCCGTCTCGGTCCCCTCCCGTACGTCCTCGGTGGGCTCCACGTCCTCGGGTGCCTCGGGCGCGGTCTCCCCGGAAGGCTCGGTCACAAGGTGCTCCAGTCGTGATCCGGATAGCGGTGCACGGGCGCCGACACGTCGTCCAGCGCCCGACAGATCTCGTCAGGAAGACTAAGCGCCTCCACCGACAACGCGGCCGCGAGCTGCCGCGACGTGCGCGCGCCGACGATCGGGGCGGTCACCCCGGGCCGGTCGCGGACCCAGGCGAGCGCCACGTGCAGCGGGGTCGTCGCGAGGCCGTCGGCCGCCGTCGTCACCGCGTCCACGATCCGGCTCGCCGCGTCGTCCAGGTACGGCTCCACGAACGGCGCCATCGTCTCCGACGCGCCCCGCGAGTCCGTCGGCGTCCCGCTCCGGTACTTCCCGGTCAGGACGCCGCGCCCCAGCGGCGAGGAGGGCAGCAGGCCTATCCCGAGGTCCAGGGCCGCCGGCAGCACCTCGCGCTCCACGCCCCGCTGGAGCAGCGAGTACTCCAGCTGCGCGCCCGCGAGCCGGGTCCGGTCCCCGCCGAGCTGCCAGGTGCCCGCCTTGGCGAGCTGCCAGCCGCAGAAGTTCGCCACGCCCGCGTACCGGGCCCGTCCGCTGCGCACGGCGATGTCGAGCGCCTGGAGGGACTCCTCCAGGGGCGTGTGCGGGTCGAAGGCGTGGAGCTGCCACAGGTCCACGTGGTCCGTGCCGAGCCGGGCGAGGGAGGCGTCGAGCGCGGCGAGCAGGTGCCCGCGCGAGCCGTCCGTGCGCCGGTCGGGATCGGGGACGCTGCCCGCCTTGGTCGACAGGACGAGGTCCTGCCGGGACACGAGCCGCTCCATGAGGCGCCCGAGCAGGTACTCCGCCTCGCCCCCGCCGTACACGTCGGCGGTGTCCACGAGCGTGCCGCCGGCCTCCCAGAACGCCTTCAGCTGCTCGGCGGCGTCGTGCTCGTCGGTGTCCCGGCCCCAGGTGAGGGTGCCGAGTCCGATGCGCGACACACGCAGGCCCGTACGTCCGAGATGCCTCTGCTCCATGGGCGCGAGATTACTGGCCGGGGCACCACGCGGAGGGAGGCTGTGGACAACCGCGTCCTGTCGGAGGCGCCGACCGCGCGCTAGAGTCCCGCCCACAGAGACGTTACCGATGGGTAAGGGGTGCGTGGAATGCGGCTCGGCATCAACCTCGGCTACTGGGGCGCCGGTATGGACGGCGACAACCTCGCCGTCGCGCAGGAGGCGGACCGCCTCGGGTACGACGTCTGCTGGGCCGCCGAGGCCTACGGCTCCGACGCGCCCACCGTCCTCGCCTGGGTGGCGGCGAAGACCGAGCGGATCGACGTCGGCTCCGCGATCATGCAGATCCCGGCCCGGCAGCCCGCCATGACGGCGATGACCGCCGCCACCCTCGACTCGCTCAGCGGCGGCCGCTTCCGGCTCGGCCTCGGCGTCTCCGGACCCCAGGTCTCCGAGGGCTGGTACGGCGTGAAGTTCGACAAGCCGCTCGCCCGGACCCGCGAGTACGTCGAGATCGTCCGCAAGGCCATGACCCGCGAGCGGCTCAGCTATGAGGGCGAGCACTGGACCCTCCCGCTCCCCGACGGCCCCGGCAAGCCCCTCAAGCTCACCGTGCACCCGCAGCGCGAGCACATCCCGCTCTACATCGCCGCGATCGGCCCCAAGAACCTGGAGCAGACCGGCGAGATCGCCGACGGCGCCCTGCTGATCTTCCCCTCCGCCGACCACCTGGAGGACACGGCCCTGCGGCACATCCGCGCGGGCCGCGAGAAGGCCGGCCTGACCATGGACGGCTTCGACGTCTGTCCCACCGTGCCGCTCGCCCTCGGCGACGACGTCGACGCGCTCGCCGACGTGTTCCGGCCGTACACCGCCCTCTACGTCGGCGGCATGGGCAGCCGCAAGCAGAACTTCTACAACCAGCTCGCGCGGCGCATGGGGTACGAGAAGGAGGCCGCCGAGGTCCAGGACAAGTACCTGGCCGGCGACAAGACGGGGGCCGCGGCCGCCGTGCCGCACTCGCTGATCGACCGGACCACCCTGCTCGGCTCCGTCGAGCGGATCGCGGACCGGATGGCGGCCTACGCCGCGGCCGGGGTCACCACCCTCACCGTCGCCCCGGCCGGCTTCACCCTGGACGAGCGGGTGGCGGCCCTGCGGGCGGGCGTCGAGGCCCTGGAGCGGGCGGGACTCGCGTGACGCGCCGGCGGCTCCGTACGGGATGTCCCGCACGGAGCCGCCGGTGAGGCCTGCGGCCGTGGTGGGGGCTCGGGGGTCTTCCCCGCCACGGCCGTCACGCAGCACAACGGCTCCGGCGGGCCCCTGGTTACGCCCTCGGGGCTCACTCTTCCGGCCGAACCGTTCCCGCCCCCGTGTTGCCCGCCGCCCCGGACCGGACTTGACTCGTTCTCCCCGGACGGGGTGCCCCCCGGACGTACCGGAGTGCGAACGTCCGCACGGAGGTGGCGGCGATGCTCACGGCCAAGGGCCTGTTCCAGGAAATCATCGACGACGACGAGTCCTTCCGGCTCTTCTGCTCGATCGCGGCGAGCGGCGAGGCCCAGGGCGGCTGGGAGAACGGCCGGATCGCGGCGCTCGTCGCCCCCGGGATGCGCGAACTCGCGCCCAAGATCGTCCGGCACGGCGCCGACGAGGACAAGCACGGCCGGATCTTCAACGCGCTGATGAAGAAGCGCGGCCTCGAACCCGTCCCGGTGCCCCCCGACACCGACTACACGATGCTCCTCGAACAGCGCGGCATCGGCCTCGCGCACGACAAGCTCCGCCGCGACGAGCCGCTGACCGAGCGGGACGTCATCGTCTACCTCGCCCACAGCCGGGTCACCGAGCAGCGGGCCGCCGACCAGATGGACATGCTCGTCACGTACTTCGGGGACCACCCTGAACTGGGCAAGGCCATCCACATGATCGACAACGACGAGGCGAACCACCTCGCCTACTGCCACGAGGAACTGCTCCGGCTCGCCCGCCGGGGCCACGGCCGGCTGATCCAGCGGACCCTGCGCGCGTCCGCCCTCGTCGAGATCCAGGTCTACCGCGACGTCAGCCTCGCCGTGATGCGCCACATGGGCCGCATCCTGAAGTGGCCGAAGCCCAAGGCCCTCGCCCTCGCCGCCGGCATCCACGGCATGTACGCGTACGAGCGCGCCGCCGGGTGGCACAAGATGATCGACCTCAGGATGCCCGAGCGGCTCGACGCGCTCGGAGGGCCGGCGACCCCCGCCCCCGCCTTCTGATCCGGGCTCCGGCACGGCGGAAACGTTCCCGCATCCAGCCGCGCCGCTCGAACGAATGGGGCCTACATCCAGCCGCGCCGCTCGAACGAACGGGGCCTACATCCAGCCGCGCCGCTTGAACATCCGGTACAGGGTGATGACGATGCCCGTCATCACCAGGATCACCGCCGGGTACCCCATGCCCCAGCGCAGCTCCGGCATGTGCTCGAAGTTCATGCCGTAGATCCCCGCGACCATGGTGGGGACCGCGGCCATGGCCGCCCACGCGGAGATCTTCCGCATGTCGTCGTTCTGCCGCACCCCCATCTGCGCCAGATGGGCCGAGAGGACGTCGGACAGGAGCCGGTCCAGGCCCTCCACCTGCTCGTTGGAGCGCAGCAGGTGGTCGTTGACGTCCCGGAAGAACGGCTGGGAGTGCTCGTTCACGAACGGCACCGAACCGGCCGTGAGCCGGGCCATCGGCCCGGCCAGCGGATTGCTGGCCCGCCGGAACTCCAGGACCTGCCGCTTCGCCGTGTAGATCCGCGCCGCCGTGTTGGAGCCCGCGTCCCCGGCGGGTGCGAAGACGTTCGCCTCCAGCTCCTCCAGGTCCACCTGGAGTTCGCCCGCGACCTCCAGGTAGTGGTCCACGATCGCGTCGCTCACCGCGTACAGGACCGCCGTCGGCCCGTTCCTCAGGACCTCCGGGTCGGCCTCCAGGCGTCGGCGCACCTCCGCCAGCGGGGCCCCCTCGCCGTGCCGGACCGTGACCACGAACGAGTCGCCGACGAACAGCATCAGCTCGCCCGAGGAGACCCGGTCGCTCTCCGGCTCGTACACGACCGGCTTGAGCACCATGAACAGCGAGTCGTCGTAGACCTCAAGCTTGGGCCGCTGGTGGGCCTTCAGGGCGTCCTCGACGGCCAGCGGGTGCAGCGCGAACTCCGAGGTGACGTGCTCGAACTCCGCCTCCGTGGGCTCGTGCAGCCCCACCCACAGGAACGCGTCGCCCTTCGACCGCGCCTCCTCCAGGGCGTCCGAGAGGTCGGCGGGCCCGTCCGTGCGGCGCCCGTCCCGGTAGATGGCAGAGTCCACGATCACGGGGCGCATTCTCCCCCCGAACGCCTCCGCCATGCATGCGTACGGCTCGCGCGGCGCTCCCGGCGCTCCGCACGCGCGCGTGTGCGGGGCCGCCGGACGTGCGCGTGTGCGGGGCCGCCGGACGTGCTGCGTTCCGCACGCGCGCGCGTGCGGAGGCCCTTGGAGGGGACGGGCCCGCACCGGGCACCGCCTAGGCTGGCCGCCATGGCCACGTTGATCCTCGTCCGGCACGGACGCTCCACCGCCAACACCTCCGGGCTCCTCGCCGGGCGCACGCCCGGGATCGCGCTCGACGAGCGCGGGGCCGCGCAGGCCGCCGCCCTTCCCGGGCGCCTCGCGGACGTCCCGCTCGCCGCCGCCGTCTCCAGCCCCCTCCAGCGCTGCCGGGAGACCCTGCGGCCCCTCCTCGACGCCCGTCCGGACCTCCCGCTCCACGTCGAGGACCGGATCAACGAGTGCGACTACGGCGACTGGTCGGGCCGCAAGCTCGCCGAGCTCAACGACGAGCCCCTGATGGAGGTCGTCCAGGCGCACGCCTCCGCCGCCGCCTTCCCCGGCGGCGAGTCCATGCGCGCCATGCAGAACCGCGCCGTCGAGGCCGTGCGCGACTGGAACGCGCGGATCGAGGCCGAGCACGGCGAGGACGCCTGCTACCTCATGTGCTCCCACGGCGACATCGTCAAGTCGCTCGTGGCGGACGCCCTCGGCCTCCACCTCGACCTCTTCCAGCGCGTCCAGGTCGACCCCTGCTCGGTCACCGTCATCCGCTACACGCGCCTGCGTCCCTTCCTCCTCCGGCTCGGCGACACGGGGGACTTCGCCGGATTCGCCCCCCGCGAGCGTCCCGGGGACAGCGGGGCGGCCGAGGTCGGTGGCGGTGCGGGCGCACCGTGATCCCTTCGCGCAGTAGGGTGGACGCGCCGCTGTAGTACGACCGTCGAGACGCAAGGAGTCGGGAACGTGTCCCGTCAGGTGTTCCTCTACGACCCACCGGAGCGTTTCGTGGCCGGTACGGTCGGGCTGCCTGGCCGCCGTACGTTCTTCCTCCAGGCGTCCGCCGGCGGCCGGGTCACCAGCGTCGCCCTGGAGAAGATGCAGGTCGCCGCCCTCGCCGAGCGCATCGACGAACTCCTCGACGAGGTCGTCCGGCGCACCGGGGGCAACGCGCCCGTGCCCGCCGTCGCCCCCACCGAGATCGCGGACGCCGCCCCCCTCGACGTGCCCGTCGAGGAGGAGTTCCGGGTCGGCACCATGGCGCTCGCCTGGGACGGCGAGGAGCAGCGCATGATCGTCGAGGCGCAGGCCCTCGTGGAGCTCGACGCGGACTCCGAGGAGGACCTCGCCGAGGCCGAGGAGCGCATGCTCCAGGACGAGGAGAACGGCCCGCCGATGCTCCGGGTCCGCCTCTCCGGCGCCCAGGCCCGGGCCTTCGCCAAGCGCGCCCTGGACGTCGTCAACGCCGGCCGCCCGCCGTGCCCGCTGTGCAGCCTGCCGCTCGACCCCGAGGGGCACGTCTGCCCCCGCCAGAACGGATACCGCCGCGGAGCATGAGCAGCAGCCCCCAGACCCTGCCGGGCGCGGAACTGCTCGCCCGCGGTGAGCTGACCGTGCGCGGCCGGATCCGCGAGGCCTCCAACGCCGTCCTCTACTGCTCCGTCGCGCACGAGGGGCAGGAGGCCGCCTGCGTCTACAAGCCGGTCGCGGGGGAGCGGCCGCTGTGGGACTTCCCCGACGGCAACCTCGCCCGGCGCGAGGTCGCCGCGTACGAGGTCTCCGAGGCCACCGGCTGGGGCCTGGTCCCGCCGACGGTCCTGCGCGAAGGCCCGTACGGGGAGGGCATGGTCCAGCTCTGGATCGAGGCCGACCCCGAGGCGCGGCTCCTGGCCCTCACCGAGGACGAGGAGCCGGGAGAGGGCTGGAAGGCCGTCGGGGAGGCCGAGGTCGGCGAGGGCCGCACCGCCCTCCTCGTCCACGCCGACACCCCCGAGCTGCGGCGGCTCGCCGTCCTGGACGCCGTCGTCAACAACGGCGACCGCAAGGGCGGACACCTGCTGCCGGCCCCCGGCGGACACCTGTACGGCATCGACCACGGGGTCACCTTCCACGTCGAGGACAAGCTGCGCACCCTGCTGTGGGGATGGGCGGGCGAGGAGCTGACCGCCGAGGCGGTCGAGGTCCTCGACGGCCTCGACCGGACCCTGGCGCCCGGAGCGCCGCTCGCCACCCGACTGGCCGAACTGCTCACCGGCGCCGAGGTGGCGGCGGTACGCGCCCGCGTGGCGGCCCTGCGGGCGAGCGGACGCCACCCGGAGCCCTCGGGGCAGTGGCCCGCCCTCCCCTGGCCGCCCGTCTGAGAACCGCCGTCCCGGGCGCCGCTCCAGGGCCCGCGCGGCTCCGGCGCCCCAGAGGTTCGACCGAAAGGTTTCGGCCAAGCCGAGCGGCACCGAAAGGCACCCCTCAGGGGTACGCACGTGCGCATCCGCCCCGCAAGACCGCCTAATCGGTCAAGATCCCGGATCCGGTTCGTATCCGGAACACCTGTCCGGTTACGCTCGGGTCATGCATGCCTGGCCCGCTTCTGAGGTCCCCGCCCTTCCCGGCAAGGGCCGCGACCTCCGGATCCACGACACCGCGACCGGCGGACGAGTCACCCTCGTCCCCGGCCCCGTCGCCCGCATCTACGTCTGCGGCATCACCCCGTACGACGCGACCCACATGGGTCACGCGGCGACCTACAACGCGTTCGACCTCGTTCAGCGCGTGTGGCTCGACACCAAGCGGCAGGTTCACTACGTCCAGAACGTGACGGACGTGGACGACCCCCTCCTGGAGCGCGCGGTCCGCGACGGCGTCGACTGGGTCGGCCTCGCCGAGCGCGAGACCGCCCTCTTCCGCGAGGACATGACGGCCCTGCGGATGCTCCCCCCGCAGCACTACATCGGCGCGGTCGAGGCCATACCGGGCATCGTCCCGCTCGTCGAGCGCCTGCGGGACTCCGGCGCCGCCTACGAACTCGACGGCGACATCTACTTCTCCGTCGACGCCGACCCGCACTTCGGCCGGGTCTCGAACTACGACACCGAGCTGATGCGCCACCTCTCCGCCGAGCGCGGCGGCGACCCCGAGCGCCCCGGCAAGAAGAACCCGCTCGACCCCATGCTCTGGATGGCCGCCCGCGAGGGCGAGCCGAGCTGGGACGGCGGCAGCCTCGGCGCGGGCCGCCCCGGCTGGCACATCGAGTGCGTCGCCATCGCCCTCGACCACCTCGGCATGGGCTTCGACGTGCAGGGCGGCGGCTCCGACCTGATCTTCCCGCACCACGAGATGGGCGCCTCGCACGCCCAGACCCTCACCGGCGAGTTCCCGATGGCCAAGGCGTACGTCCACGCCGGCATGGTCGGCCTCGACGGCGAGAAGATGTCCAAGTCCAGGGGCAACCTGGTCTTCGTCTCGAAGCTGCGCCGCGACGGCGTCGACCCGGCCGCCATCCGGCTCGCGCTCCTCTCCCACCACTACCGCGCCGACTGGGAGTGGACCGACGGGGTCCTCCAGGACGCCGTGGAGCGCCTCGGACGCTGGCGCGCCGCCGTCTCCCGCCCCGATGGACCGTCCGCCGACGCCCTCGTCGAGGAGGTCCGCGAGGCCCTCGCCGACGACCTCGACACGCCGGCCGCGCTCGCGGCGGTCGACCGCTGGGCCGCGCTCCAGGAGTCCGGGGGCGGCACCGACGAATCCGCCCCCGGCCTCGCCTCCCGCACGGTCGACGCGCTCCTGGGCGTCGCCCTGTAGGACGCCGGAGGGTTCCGCACGGCACACGACGACACGAGGGAGGGGCGCCCGTAACCGGGCGCCCCTCCCTCACCGCTCACCGCTCGTCACTTGCCGGAGTCGTCGCCCGGGCCCTCGTCGTCCTTCGGTCCCTCGCCGTTCGGGCCACCGGCATCCGGTCCCTCGTCGGACGGACCCTCGCCGGACGGGTTCTTGCCGGACGGGCTCTCGCTGGGCGGGTTCTCACCGGACGGGCTCTTGCCGGGCGGGTTCTCGCCCGTGGCGCCCCCGTCCGGAACGGACCCGCCGTCCTGCGCATCCGCTTCCGGCTCCGGAACCGCCTCCGCGTCCGGAACCGACTCCGTCCCCGGAACCGACTCCGTCCCCGGAACCGACTCCGGTCCCGGCTGCTCCGGCTTCGGCGGGCGGGTGCGGCCGCTGCCGGGGTCGCGCAGGAACGGGGAGTCCCCGCCCTCCGTCGCCACCCCCGGACCGGGGCCCGCGCCCGGCTCGCGCCGCCGCAGGTACCGCTCGAACTCGCGGGCGATCGCCTCGCCCGACGCCTCCGGGAGCTCCGCGGTGTCCCGGGCCTCCTCCAGGGTCTGCACGTACTCGGCGACCTCGCTGTCCTCGGCCGCCAGCTGGTCCACGCCCACCTGCCAGGCCCGCGCGTCCTCGGGCAGCTCGCCCAGCGGGATGCGCAGCCCGATCAGGTCCTCCAGGCGGTTCAGCAGGGCCAGCGTCGCCTTCGGGTTCGGCGGCTGCGACACGTAGTGCGGCACCGCCGCCCACAGGCTCACGGCCGGCACGCCCGCGTGCGTGCACGCCTCCTGGAGGATGCCCACGATGCCCGTCGGGCCCTCGTACCGGGTCTCCTCCAGGTCCATCGTGCGCGCCAGGTCCGGGTCGGAGGTCACTCCGCTGACCGGGACCGGCCGGGTGTGCGGGGTGTCGCCGAGCAGCGCACCCAGGATCACCACCATCTCCACGCCCAGCTCGTGCGCGAAGGCGAGCAGCTCGTTGCAGAAGGAGCGCCAGCGCATCGAGGGCTCGATGCCGCGCACGAGCACCAGGTCACGGGGCTTGTCGCCGCCCACCCGGACCACGGAGAGTCTGGTCGTCGGCCAGGTGATCTTCCGCACGCCGTTGTCCAGGAAGACCGTGGGCCGGTTCACCTGGAAGTCGTAGTAGTCCTCGGCGTCGAGCGCCGCGAACACCTCGCCCTTCCACTCCCGGTCCAGATGGGCGACCGCGGTGGAGGCGGCGTCCCCGGCGTCGTTCCAGCCCTCGAACGCGGCCACCATGACCGGGTCGATCAGCTCGGGCACCCCCTCGAGCTCGATCACCCAGCGCCTCCTTCTCGAAGTTCCTGTCGTACGGACCAACCTTACGGCTTTCCGGCGGTCCGTCCGCAGCCCCCGGACATCCCCGAAAACCCGTGCGGCCTTGATCGACTACCCAGGAACTCGCCTCCGCACACGGCGGGGTCACTCCTCCCAGAGGGTGCTGGGCGCCTCCCTCCGGACCACCGGCGCGATCTCCTCGGCGAAGCGCTGGAGCGTCTCTGCCTGCTCGGCCGTCGACTGCCCGAAGGTGTCGACCGTGACGGACTGGAGGTCGTGTCCGTAGTGCTCGTGGTAGCCGAGGATCTTGTCGATGATCTGCTGCGGCGAGCCGATCAGCTGGGGTCCGCCCGCGATGGCGTCCTCGATCGTGCGGAACGGGGTGTTGTAGCCGGCCTTCCCCTCCAGGTGCGGCCGGAAGCTCTGGCGGACCTTCGCCTCGTACAGGTCCTTGTAGCGTGCGACCGCCTGCTCGGGGGTGTCGGCGATGAGTAGGCCGCCGGAACCGGCCGCCACGCGCGCGTGGGCCGGGTCGTGCCCGTACTCCTCGAACTTCTCGCGGTAGTGGGCGATGAGCCTCGCGTACGCCTCGCGGGGCTGGATCGCGTTGGCGGTGAAGAGCGGGTCGCCGTGCTTCGCCGCGAGTTCGGGGGAGTTGAGGCTGGTGGCCGAGCCGTGCCAGATCCGGGGCGGACCGGCGTACGGGCGCGGGACCGTGGTCACGTTCTTCAAGGCGGGCCGGAACTCGCCCTCCCAGTCGACGCCCTCCTCGGTCCAGAGCCGGCGGAGCAGCTCGTACTTCTCCTTCTGGAGGTCCCACTGCCGCTCCTCGTCCAGGCCGAAGAGGTCGAAGTGGCCGGCCTCCGCGCCCTTGCCGACGACGAGTTCGAGCCGGCCCCGGGAGAGCTGGTCGAGGGTGGCGTAGTCCTCGGCGACCCGGACGGGGTCCAGGATCGCGACCACGGTCACGCCGGTGAGGAGCCGGATCCGGGTGGTGCGGGCGGCGAGCGCGGCGAGCAGCACGGTCGGGGCCGAGGAGAGGAACGGGCCCGCGTGCCGCTCGCCGACCGCGTACGCGTCGAAGCCCAGCCGCTCGGCGGTCTCGCCGAGCGTGACGACCTGCTCCAACCGGTCGGCGGCGGACAGCAGTTCGCCGGTGAGCGGGTGAGGGGAGTGGTGGACGATCGTGAGCACCTGAAACTTCATGCTTCAACTCTGCGCGCGGAGTGTTGCGGGCGTGTGGACGGAGTGTGGCACGCCGAAGGGGCGGCCCCCCGAAGAGGAACCGCCCCTGCACGCGGGCGAGTTGCTCGCCCGTCGTCGACCTACTTGCGCAGCATCGACTCGACCCCGGCGCGGACCTCGTCCGTCGCCAGACCGCGGATGGTCAGCGTCGTGCGGCGGCGCAGCACGTCGTCGGCCGTCTCGGCCCACTCGTGGTCGCGGGCGTAGGCGACCTGCGCCCAGATCTCCGGCGCGTCCGGGTGGACGCGGCGGGCGAGCTCCGGGTTCTCGTTCGCCATGCGGGCGATCTCGAAGGAGAGCGAGCCGTAGTGGGTCGCCAGGTGCTTGGCGGTGTCGGCGGCCATGCGCGGACCGGGCGCCGGGCCGTCGACGAGCAGCCGGTGGGCGACCGCGTTCGGGTTGGCTATGCCGGGCAGCGGCAGCCGCTTCGGCAGCGCCGACACCGGCTCGTAGTCCTCGCCGAGCGGGTGGCCGGGCAGCTGCTCCAGCTTCTTCATGACCGTGCGGCCGATGTGGCGGAAGGTCGTCCACTTGCCGCCGGCCACCGACAGCATCCCGCCGCGGCCCTCGGTCACGACCGTCTCGCGCTTGGCCTTGGAGGTGTCGCCGGGGCCGCCGGGGAGCACCCGCAGACCGGCGAAGGCGTACGTGATGAGGTCGCGCGACAGCTGCTGGTCGCGGATGGAGAACGCGGCCTCGTCCAGGATCTGGGCGGTGTCCTTCTCGGTGACCTCGACCTGGCCGGGGTCGCCCTCGTACTCCTCGTCGGTGGTGCCGAGCAGCAGCATGTCCTCCCAGGGGAGGGCGAAGGTGATGCGGTACTTGTCGATCGGGGTGGCGAGCGCGGCCTTCCACGGCGAGGTCCGCTTGAGGACCAGGTGCGCGCCCTTGGAGAGGCGGATGGAGGGGGCCGCGTTCGGGTCCTCCATCTTCCGCAGGTGGTCGACCCACGGGCCGGTCGCGTTCAGGACCAGACGGGCGTTCACGCCGAACTCGTCGCCGCTGGTGCGGTCCTTCAGCTCGGCGCCGGTGACCCGGCCGCGGGTGAAGCGCAGACCGGTGACCTCGGCGTGGTTGAGCACGGTGGCACCGGCGTCGACCGCGGCGCGGACCGTCATCAGCGCCATCCGGGCGTCGTTCATCTGGTCGTCGCCGTAGACGGCCACCGCCTTCAGGTCCTCGGTCCGCAGCTCCGGCACGTCCTGCGCGGCCTTGGCCGGGGAGAGCAGGTGGCCGACGCCGTCGCCGAACGCCGAGAGCGCGGAGTACGCGAAGACGCCGGCGCCCAGCTTGGCCGCGCCGTGCGGGCCGCCCTTGTAGACGGGCAGGTAGAAGGTGAGCGGGTTGGCGAGGTGCGGGGCCACCTGGCGGGAGACCGCGCGCCGCTCGAAGTGGTTCTCCGCCACCAGCTTCACCGCACCGGTCTGCAGGTAGCGCAGGCCGCCGTGGAGCAGCTTCGAGGAGGCGGAGGAGGTGGCGCCGGCGAAGTCGCCGGCGTCCACCAGGGCCACCCGCAGGCCCGACTGCGCGGCGTGCCAGGCGGTGGAGATGCCCAGGATGCCGCCGCCGATCACCAGGAGGTCGTACGTCGCCTTGGAGAGCTGTTCCCGGGTCTCGGCGCGGCTCGGCAGGGAACCGGCAGCCGGGCGCGTCCCCAGGGCGGGAACGCTCTGCAGGGTGGTCATGTCGCTTACTCCTCTTACTGCTCGCTCTTACTGCTCGTCGGATTCGTCTTCGAGCCAGCCCATGGAGCGCTCGACGGCCTTCAGCCAGCTCTTGTACTCGCGGTCGCGCTTGTCGGCGTCCATGCGCGGGGTCCATTCGGCGGCGCGGCGCCAGTTGGCGCGCAGCGCGTCGGTGTCGGGCCAGAAGCCGACGGCCAGGCCGGCGGCGTAGGCGGCGCCGAGGCAGGTGGTCTCGGCGACCATGGGGCGCACGACGGGCGCGTCCAGGAAGTCCGAGAGGGTCTGCATCAGCAGGTTGTTGGAGGTCATGCCGCCGTCGACCTTGAGCGCGGTCAGCTCGACGCCGGAGTCCTTCGTCATGGCGTCGGTGATCTCGCGGGTCTGCCAGGCGGTGGCCTCCAGGACGGCGCGGGCGATGTGCGCCTTGGTGACGTACCGGGTGAGGCCGGCGATGACACCGCGCGCGTCGGAGCGCCAGTACGGGGCGAACAGGCCGGAGAAGGCCGGGACGAAGTAGGCGCCGCCGTTGTCCTCGACCGAGGACGCGAGGGTCTCGATCTCGGCGGCGGACTTGATCAGGCCCATCTGGTCGCGCATCCACTGCACCAGGGAGCCGGTGACGGCGATCGAGCCCTCCAGGGCGTAGACCGGCTTCTCGTCGCCGATCCGGTAGCCGACCGTGGTCAGCAGGCCGCTGTAGGAGTTGATGATCTTCTCACCGGTGTTCATCAGCATGAAGGTGCCGGTGCCGTACGTGGACTTGGCCTCGCCCTCGGCGAAACACGTCTGGCCGAACAGGGCGGCCTGCTGGTCGCCGAGCGCGGAGGCGACCGGGACGCCGTCGAGGACGCCGCCCTTGACCGTGCCGTACACCTCGGCGGAGGAGCGGATCTCCGGCAGCACGGCGGCCGGGACCTCCATGGACTGCAGGATGCGCTCGTCCCACGCCATCTCGTGGAGGTTCATCAGCATGGTGCGGGAGGCGTTGGTGACGTCGGTGACGTGCACGCCGCCGTCGACGCCGCCGGTCAGGTTCCAGATGACCCAGGAGTCCATGGTGCCGAAGAGGATGTCGCCGCGCTCGGCGCGCTCGCGCAGCCCCTCGACGTTGTCGAGCAGCCAGCGGACCTTCGGACCGGAGAAGTACGAGGCGAGGGGCAGGCCGGTCTCGCGGCGGAAGCGGTCCTGGCCGACGTTGCGGCCGAGCTCCCGGCAGAGGGCGTCGGTGCGGGTGTCCTGCCAGACGAGGGCGTTGTGGACCGGCTCGCCGGTGTTCTTGTCCCACAGCAGCGTGGTCTCGCGCTGGTTGGTGATGCCGATGGCCTTGACGTCGGCGGCGGTGATCCCCCCCTTCTCCAGGGCGCCGGCGACGACCTCCTGGACGTTGGTCCAGATCTCGGCGGCGTCGTGCTCCACCCAGCCCGGCTTCGGGAAGATCTGCTCGTGCTCCTTCTGGTCGACGGAGACGATCCGGCCGTCCTTGTCGAAGACGATGCAGCGGGAGGAGGTGGTGCCCTGGTCGATCGCGGCGATGAAGGGGCCGGAGGTGTGGGCGTCGGTCACGGTGTGCTCCAAGGGAAGTCTGGAAGAAGGACGGCTCAGGCGAACGCGATGGTGTAGATACCCGCGGCGAGGGCGCCGCCGATCAGCGGACCGGCGACCGGGATCCAGGCGTAGCTCCAGTCGGAGCCGCCCTTGTTCGGCAGCGGCAGCAGGGAGTGCACGATGCGCGGGCCGAGGTCGCGGGCCGGGTTGATGGCGTAGCCGGTCGGGCCGCCGAGCGAGAGGCCGATGGAGACCACGACGAAGGCGGTGATCAGGGCGCCTATGACGCCGAGGCCCTTGCCGCTGTCGTTGAGGCCCTGGGTGAGCACGGCGAGCACGAGCACGACGGTGCCGATGACCTCGGTGGCCAGGTTCTGCCAGGTGTTCCTGATCTCGGGGCCCGTGGAGAAGATGCCGAGCACCGGGCCGGGGCCCTCGATCGGCTTCTCGCCGATGGTCTCCGGGTCCGTGAGGTGGGCCCGGAACTGGCCGTAGTAGGCCACCCAGACCAGCGCCGCGCCGATCATCGCGCCGATCATCTGACCGGCGAAGTAGACGGGCACGTCGCCCCAGGCTCCGTCCTTGATCGCGATTCCGACCGTGACGGCGGGGTTCAGATGGGCGCCGGAGAGGGAAGCCGTCATGTAGACGGCCGTCATGACGGCGAAGCCCCACCCGAAGGTGATCGCGAGCCAGCCCGCGCCACGGGCCTTGGAGCTCTTGAGCGTGACGGCGGCGCACACGCCACCGCCGAGCAGGATGAGTACGGCGGTACCGATGGTCTCGCCGAGGAAGATGTCGGAGCTGGACACCCGCGACTCCTTTGTCCTTCGTCCAGGGGAAGGCGAACCACGGGTCCCTCCGATGGTCCGCACCCTCGTGTTGAGGGCGTTTCCGGCCCTTGGCACTGCCACACTCTAGCGCGTATTGCCGTTAGGTGTTCGGCAATGCCGACCGGTGAACGGAAGTTTTGCCCCCGGGTTAACAGCGCGTCAAGGGTCTGGGAAGTGAAAAACCCGCCGATAACGCGATCGTTACCGGCGGGTTGGAAGGGGTGTCGACAGAGGGCGAAGGGGTACGGAGGCAGGGCGCCCCGGAGGCCTCGGAAGCAGCCGGCCTCCAGGCCCCGGGAGACCGTGCGGAGGCCTCGGAAGCGGCCGGCCTCCAGGCCTCGGGAGGCCGCGCGGAGGCCTCGGAAGCGGCCGGCCTCCAGGCCTCGGGAGACCGCGCGGAGGCCTCAGAAGCGGCCGGCCCCCAGATCCCGGGAGACCGCGCGGGCGCAGTCCCGCACCGCCGCCACCAGCTCCGGACGCAGCTCGCCGTCCGGGCAGAGCCGCTCCACGGCGCCCGTCACCGCCACCGCCCCCACCGGCATCCGCCGCCGGTCGTGGATCGGCGCCGCCACCGACGCCACGCCCTCCCAGGTCTCCTCCACGTCCGCCGCCCAGCCCCTGGCCCGCACCGTGTCGAGCAGCGTCTCGAAGTCCCCGAGCTCCGTCGTCGTCCGGGGCGTGAGCGCCTCCCGCTCGACCTCGAGCGCCTCGCTGTGCGCCACCGGGTCGTACGCCGAGAGGACCTTGCCCAGGGCCGTGGAGTGCAGCGGCTGCATGGCCCCCACCTCCAGGACCTGGCGGCTGTCGTCCGGCCGGAAGACGTGGTGCACGATCAGCACGCCCCGCTGGTGCAGCACCCCCAGGTGCACGCTCTCGCCGCTGGACCGGGCCAGGTCGTCCGTCCAGACCAGGGCCCGCGCCCGCAGCTCGTGCACGTCCAGGTAGCTGTTGCCGAGCCGCAGCAGCTCCGCGCCCAGCTGGTAGCGGCCCGAGGCCGCCTCCTGCTCCACGAAGCCCTCCGCCTGGAGGGTGCGCAGGATCCCGTGGGCCGTTCCCTTGGCGAGCCCGAGCGAGGACGCGATGTCGGAAAGACCGAGCCGGCGCTCGCCGCCCGCGAGCAGTCGCAGCATGGCCGCCGCTCTTTCAAGCGACTGGATGTTCTTAGCCATCGGCCGGCCCCTATTCCTCTCACACTGTTCGACAATGCTGAACACTATCGGTCGATGCCGACCTTGCGTCACATCCCACAGTGTCGGTCAAGGAGGGGCAGGACCGGGAGTCCCCGGACAAAGGATGCCGTCCGCCTCGTGGGACACCGTGTCCACCCCGGCCCCGGCGCGGTTACGCTGACTCCGTGCCCCCTCCACCGAGGGCGCAAAGCCGACAGCCGTCGCATTCCAGGGAGATCGCCCATGGCCCCGCTGCCGTCCCCTTCCGCCTCCGCCTCCGCTTCCGGAGACGACCGGAACCGAGCCGCCGCCCTCCGCGAGGCCCTCGCGACCCGCGTGGTAGTCGCCGACGGAGCCATGGGAACCATGCTCCAGGCCCAGGATCCGACCCTGGAGGACTTCCAGAACCTCGAGGGCTGCAACGAGATCCTGAACGTCACCCGGCCCGACATCGTCCGCTCGGTCCATCAGGAGTACTTCGCGGCGGGCGTCGACTGCGTCGAGACCAACACCTTCGGCGCCAACCACGCGGCCCTGGGCGAGTACGACATCCCCGAGCGCGTCCACGAGCTCTCCGAGGCAGGTGCCCGGATCGCCCGCGAGGTCGCCGACGAGTTCACCGCCTCCACCGGCCGCCAGCGCTGGGTCCTCGGCTCGATCGGCCCCGGCACCAAGCTGCCGACCCTGGGCCACGCCCCGTACACCCTCCTGCGCGACGCCTACCAGCGGAACGCCGAGGGCCTGCTCGCCGGCGGCGCCGACGCGCTGCTCGTGGAGACGACGCAGGACCTCCTCCAGACCAAGGCCTCCGTGATCGGCGCCCGCCGCGCCCTGGACGCCCTGGGCGCCGACGTACCGCTGATCGTGTCCGTCACCGTCGAGACCACCGGCACCATGCTCCTCGGCTCCGAGATCGGCGCCGCCCTGACGGCCCTGGAGCCGCTCGGCATCGACATGATCGGCCTCAACTGCGCCACGGGTCCGGCCGAGATGAGCGAGCACCTGCGCTACCTCGCCCGCCACTCCCGGGTCCCGCTCTCCTGCATGCCCAACGCCGGCCTGCCGGTCCTGACCTCCGACGGCGCCCACTACCCGCTGTCGCCGGCCGAGCTGGCCGACGCCCAGGAGACCTTCGTCCGGGACTACGGCCTCTCCCTCATCGGCGGCTGCTGCGGTACGACCCCGGAGCACCTGCGCCAGGTCGTCGAGCGGGTCCGGGACCTCACGCCCGCCGTCCGCGAACCGCGCCCCGAGCCCGGCGCCGCCTCGCTCTACCAGACGGTGCCGTTCCGGCAGGACACCTCCTACATGGCGATCGGTGAGCGGACGAACGCGAACGGGTCGAAGAAGTTCCGCGAGGCGATGCTGGAGGCCCGCTGGGACGACTGTGTGGAGATGGCGCGGGATCAGATCCGTGAGGGCGCGCACATGCTCGACCTGTGCGTGGACTACGTCGGCCGGGACGGCGTCGCGGACATGGAGGAGCTGGCCGGCCGCTTCGCCACCGCCTCCACCCTCCCGATCGTCCTCGACTCCACCGAGGTGGAGGTGATCCGGGCCGGGCTGGAGAAGCTCGGCGGCCGGGCGGTGATCAACTCGGTGAACTACGAGGACGGCGACGGGCCGGAGTCCCGCTTCGCCAAGGTCACCCGGCTGGCCCAAGAGCATGGTGCGGCGCTGATCGCGCTGACCATCGACGAGGAGGGCCAGGCCCGCACGGTCGAGCACAAGGTCGCCATCGCCGAACGCCTGATCGGCGATCTGACCGGGAACTGGGGGATCCACGAGTCGGACATCCTCATCGACACCCTGACCTTCACGATCTGCACCGGCCAGGAGGAATCCCGGGGCGACGGCATCGCCACCATCGAGGCGATCCGCGAACTCAAGCGCCGCCACCCCGAGGTGCAGACCACCCTCGGATTGTCGAACATCTCCTTCGGCCTCAACCCCGCCGCCCGCATCCTGCTCAACTCCGTCTTCCTCGACGAGTGCGTGAAGGCCGGGCTGGACTCGGCGATCGTGCACGCCTCCAAGATCCTCCCCATCGCCCGGTTCGACGACGAGCAGGTCAGCACCGCGCTGGACCTGATCTACGACCGGCGCGCGGAGGGCTACGACCCGCTGCAGAAGCTGATGGCGCTCTTCGAAGGGGCGACCACCAAGTCGATGAAGGCCGGCAAGACCGAGGAACTCCTCGCCCTGCCCCTGGACAAGCGCCTCAAGCGGCGGATCATCGACGGCGAGAAGAACGGCCTGGAGACGGACCTCGACGAGGCCCTGACCACCACCCCGGCCCTGGACATCGTCAACAACATCCTGCTCGACGGCATGAAGGTGGTCGGCGAGCTGTTCGGCTCCGGCCAGATGCAGCTGCCGTTCGTGCTCCAGTCCGCCGAGGTGATGAAGACCGCGGTTGCCCACCTGGAGCCGCACATGGAGAAGTCCGACGCGGAGGGCAAGGGCACCATCGTCCTGGCCACCGTCCGGGGTGATGTGCATGACATCGGCAAGAACCTGGTGGACATCATCCTGTCCAACAACGGCTACAACGTCGTCAACATCGGCATCAAGCAGCCGGTCTCGGCGATCCTGGAGGCCGCCGAGGAACACAACGCCGACGTGATCGGCATGTCCGGGCTGCTGGTGAAGTCCACGGTGATCATGAAGGAGAACCTGGAGGAGCTCAACCAGCGCGAACTGGCCGCCCGCTACCCCGTCATCCTGGGCGGCGCGGCCCTGACCCGCGCCTACGTCGAGCAGGACCTGCACGAGATCTACCAGGGCGAGGTCCGCTACGCCCGCGACGCCTTCGAGGGCCTGCGCCTGATGGACGCCCTGATCGCCGTCAAACGCGGCGTGCCCGGCGCCGCCCTGCCGGAGCTGAAGCAGCGCCGGGTGGCCAAGCGGGACACCGAGGCTTTGCAGGTCACCGAGCCCGAGCCCGGCGGCCGCTCCGATGTGGCCGTCGACAATCCGGTGCCCACCCCGCCGTTCTGGGGCACCCGGGTGGTCAAGGGCATCCCTTTGAAGGACTACGCGTCCTGGCTGGACGAGGGCGCCCTGTTCAAGGGCCAGTGGGGCCTGAAGCAGGCCCGTGCGGGTGGTGCCACGTACGAGGAGCTGGTGGAGAGCGAGGGCCGGCCCCGGCTGCGCGGGCTGTTGCAGAAGCTGCACACCGACAACCTGCTGGAAGCCGCCGTCGTGCACGGCTACTTCCCCTGCGTGGCCAAGGGCGACGACCTGATCATCCTGGACGAGGCCGGCAACGAACGCACCCGCTTCACCTTCCCCCGCCAGCGCCGCGGCCGCCGGCTCTGCCTGGCCGACTTCTTCCGCCCGGAGGAGTCCGGCCAGACCGACGTCGTCGGCCTCCAGGTCGTCACCGTCGGCTCGAAGATCGGCGAAGCCACCGCCGAGCTCTTCGCCGCCGACTCCTACCGCGACTACCTCGAACTCCACGGCCTCTCGGTCCAGCTCGCCGAGGCCCTGGCCGAGTACTGGCACGCCCGGGTCCGCTCCGAACTCGGCTACGCCGGCGAGGACCCCACCGACGTCGAGGACATGTTCGCCCTCAAGTACCGCGGCGCGCGTTTCTCGCTGGGCTACGGGGCCTGCCCCGACCTGGAGGACCGCGCCAAGATCGCCGACCTCCTCAAGCCCGAACGCATCGGCGTCCACCTCTCCGAGGAGTTCCAGCTCCACCCCGAACAGTCCACCGACGCCATCGTCCTCCACCACCCGGAGGCGAAGTACTTCAACGCGCGGTGACCGCGAGCTGACCCAGCGTCGTCGACCGGCGCGTAAAGGGGCGCGTTTCCGGTGATCGGGACGTACACTTGTCCGTCCAGCAGGCCGGTCATCCTCCCGTACGGCGAGGATGACCGGCCTTCTCGTCCCTTCATGGAGGTGTGCCGGATGACCAGTACGGTTCCCGCGTCCTTGTTCCGTACGAACGGCAGCTCCGCCCTGCAGGCGGTCTTCCTCGACATGGACGGGACCCTCGTCGACACGGAGGGCTTCTGGTGGGACGCGGAGGTCGAGGTCTTCGCCGACCTCGGGCACCGGCTCGACGAGGCCTGGCGGGACGTGGTGGTCGGCGGGCCGATGACCCGCAGCGCCGGCTACCTCATCGAGTCCACCGGCGCCGACATCACCCTCCCGGAGCTGACCGTCCTCCTCAACGAGAAGTTCGAGCGGCGCATCGAGCGGGGTGTCCCGCTCATGCCCGGCGCCGAGCGGCTCCTCTCCGAGCTGGCCCGGCACTCCATCCCCACGGCCCTGGTCTCCGCCTCGCACCGCCGGATCATCGACCGGGTCCTCGCCTCGCTCGGCCACGACCGCTTCTCCCTCACCGTCGCGGGCGACGAGGTCGTACGGACCAAGCCGCACCCCGAGCCGTACCTGACGGCCGCCCAGGGGGTCGGGGCCGATCCCGCGCTCTGCGCCGTCATCGAGGACACGGCGACCGGTGTCGCGGCGGCGGAGGCGGCGGGCTGCCGGGTCGTCGCCGTGCCCTCCGTGGCCCCGATCGCCCCTTCTCCGGGCCGGGTCGTCGTGCGCTCGCTCGAAGAGGTCGACGTGCCCTTTCTCCGTACATTGATCACGGGAATCTGAGCTTTCACTGAGCTTTCCCGCAGGAAACCGATCAGGCCATTTGCCGAAAAGGCCTCCGCGTGACCTTGGTCACCCAGAGTGCCGGACGGTGGGTGGCCTGTCTTCGTCCCTCGTCCGGAATGCGCGCTTTTCGACGTCCCCATGTGCCCCGATTCGCTCGCGACCGTCCGCATCGTCCGGCGCATGACTATCGAGCCGCACGCATTCATGATCACTGTGCGATTACCCCTCCCCCCGGCGGTGGTCGGGCAATAGGGGTGCGGCCCACTAATCTTTCGCGAGTACTTCGCCGCATAACCGCGTGCACCGGCGCACACCCAAGTCGCCGTGAACACAGGACCGATCGCAACACCCGGCCCGATCGCTCCCGCCCCGACCGGGCGGCAGGCGGCGGAGTGTCACTGAACGCTGCAACCCAGTGCCGGATGAGGAGATCGTCCCTGATGAACCGCAAGACCCTGGTGCTCCCGGCCGTGGCCGGCCTGCTCGCCCCCCTTCTCGCCGCCTGCGGCGGATCCGAGGGCGACCGGGCCATCGTGGTCGGCACCACGGACCAGTTCATCGCCACCGAGGACGCCCCCGCCCCGCTCGACCCGGCCTACGCCTACGACACCGGCGCCTGGAACATCCTGCGGCAGACCGTCCAGACCCTGCTGCACGTGCCCCGCGAGGGCGGCGAGCCCGTCCCCGAGGCGGCCGAGAGCTGCGGCTTCTCCGACAAGGCCAGCGAGAGCTACCGCTGCACGCTCCGCTCCGGCCTCACCTTCGCCGACGGCACCCCGATCACCGCCGAGGACGTCAAGTACTCCATCGAGCGCGTCCTGAAGATCAAGTCGGACAACGGAACGGCCGCCCTCCTCTCGAACATCGACACCGTCGAGACCCAGGGCACCGACGGGATCGTCTTCCACCTCAAGACCCCCGACGCCACCTTCCCGTACAAGCTCTCCACCCCGGTCGCCGGCATCCTCAGCAAGGACAAGTACGCCGCCGACGGGCTCCGCGACGGCTTCGACGTCGACGGCTCGGGCCCGTACACCATGAAGGTCGAGCGCGAGGGCGAGAAGGCCGGCCGCTTCGTCTTCACCAAGAACCCGAAGTACAAGGGCGACATCACCCTGCGCAACGACAGGGTCGAACTGCGCCCCTTCGCCGACTCGACCGAGATGGGCAAGGCCCTGGAGAGCAAGGACATCGACATGATGGCCCGCTCCCTGTCGCAGAAGCAGATCAAGGACCTCGCCGAGACGCCCAAGGAGGGCATCAAGATGGTCGAGGTCCCCGGTCTGGAGATCCGCTACCTCGGCTTCAACACCAAGGCCCCCTCCGTCGAGCAGAAGGCCGTGCGCCAGGCGATGGCCGCCGTCGTCGACCGGGGCGCCCTGGTCAACCTCGTCTACGGCCCCACCGCCCAGCCGCTCTACTCGCTGATCCCCTCCAGCATCACCGGCCACGCCACCCCCTTCTTCGACGCGTACGGCGAGCCCGACGCCGACCGGGCCGCCCAGATCCTCAAGAAGGCGGGCATCAAGACCCCGGTCAAGGTGACCCTGAACTACACCACCGACCACTACGGCGCCGAGACCGCCCAGGAGTTCGAGGCGCTCGGCAAGCAGCTCACCGCCAGCGAGCTCTTCGACGTCACCCTCAAGGGCGCCGAGTGGTCCACCTTCCGCACCGCCCAGAAGCGCGGCGACTACGCCGTCTACGGCCTCGGCTGGTTCCCCGACTACCCGGACCCGGACAACTACATCGCGCCCTTCCTGGACAGCGACAACTTCCTCAACACCCCGTACGTGAACAAGGTCGTCCGCGACCAGCTCATCCCGCGCTCGCGCCGCCAGGCCGACCGCACCGCCGCGGCCCCCGTCTACGCGCAGATCCAGAAGATCGTCGCCGAGGACGTCCCCGTCCTGCCCCTGTGGCAGGGCAAGCAGTACGTTGCCGCCCGCAACGACCTCAGCGGAGTCGAGTACGCGCTCAACACCTCCTCCGACCTGCTGCTCTGGGAACTGGGTCGCGGCACCGCCTGACCCCTTCGTTGTCCCGGCCGCGCGCCCGCGCGGCCGGTCATGGCAAGAGATCAAGAGGCACGACTGTGAAGGCACACAACAAGTGGCTGACGGCACCGCTCGCCGCCGGCCTGTCCGCCGCCCTCCTCAGCGGCTGCGGCACCGAACAGGGCGGCGGCTCCGGCGGCTCCGGTGACGGCATACGCGTCGGCATGTCCGACGAGATCCTCGCCACCGACCCGGCGGCCGGCTACGACCCCGGCTCCTGGCTGCTCTTCAACAACGTCTTCCAGTCGCTCCTCGCCTTCCCCAAGGGCGGCCTCGAACCCGAGCCCGAGGCCGCCGACGAGTGCGCCTTCTCCGCCGGCAGCAAGGTCTACACCTGCACCCTGCGGGACGGCCTGACCTTCTCCAACGGCAACAAGCTCACCTCGGAGGACGTCAAGTACTCCTTCGAGCGGGCCATCAAGATCGCCGACCCGAACGGCCCGGCGCCCCTGCTCTCCACCATCGCCGCCATCGAGACCCCCGACGAGAAGACCGTCGTCTTCCGCCTCAAGGTCCCCGACGCCACCTTCCCGAGCAAGATCGCCTCCGGCGCCGGCTCCATCGTCGACCACCGCGAGTACCCCGCCGACGCCCTGCGCACCGACGGCAAGGCGACCGGCTCCGGCCCGTACAAGCTGGACTCCCTCAGCGACACCGAGGCCACCTTCTCCGCCAACTCCGGCTACCACGGCAACGCCAAGCGCAAGAGCGACGCCGTCACCCTCAAGCTCTACCGAGGCGACCGCTCCGCCCTCTCCAAGGCCCTCGGCGACGGCCAGATCGACGTGGCCTACCGAGGCCTCTCCGCCGACGACATCGCCACCCTGGAGACCTCCGACACCACCGACGACCGGGGCATCGACGTCGTCCAGGGCAGCAGCGCCGAGGTCCAGCACCTCGTCTTCAACATGAAGGACCCGGTCGTCGGCAAGCTCGGCGTCCGGCAGGCCATCGCCCACCTCGTCGACCGCGAGGCGCTCGTCGAGGACGTCTACAAGTCGACCGCCAGCCCGCTCTACTCGATCGTCCCGGCCGGCATCAACGGCCACAACACCGCCTTCTACGACACCTACGGCTCCCCCGACGTGGCCAAGGCGAAGAAGGCCCTGCGCGGGGCCGGCGTCACCGACAAGGTGAAGCTCACCCTCTGGTCCACCCCCAGCCGCTACGGCCCGGCCACCGACCAGGAGCTCAAGGCCATCGCCGGCCAGCTCAACGCCAGCGGCCTCTTCGACGCCGACGTCAAGTCCGTCGCCTTCGAGGAGTACGAGAAGGACATCGCGGCCGGCAAGTACGGCGTCTACGTCAAGGGCTGGGTCCCCGACTACCCCGACGCCGACAACTTCACCGCCCCCTTCTTCGGCGAGGGCAACGTCCTCGGCAACCACTACGAGAACAAAACCGTCACCGGCGACCTCCTCCCGAAGACGGCCGCCGCGGCCGACCGCGCCGGCACCGCCGACGAGTACGTGAAGATCCAGAACATCGTCGCCGAGGAGCTGCCCATGCTCCCGCTCTGGCAGGGCAAGCAGTACGCCGTCGCCCGCACCGGCGTCACCGGCCTCGAATGGACCCTCGACGCCTCGACCGTCTTCCGCTTCTGGGAGCTCCGCAAGAGCTGACGCGGCGACGTCCCTCCCCCACGACGAGAGGGGCCCGGCGCACCCGCGCCGGGCCCCTCTGTCGCTCCTCCGGCCGCTACTGGTTGCCGCCGGGCCGCACCAGACCGCTCTCGTACGCGTACACCGCCGCCTGCACCCGGTCCCGCAGCCGCAGCTTCGTCAGCACGTGCCCCACGTGGGTCTTCACCGTCGTCTCGCTGACGAACAGGTCCGCCGCGATCTCCGCGTTCGACAGGCCGCGCGCCACCAGCTTCAGCACCTCCACCTCGCGGTCGGTCAGGGTGCCGAGCGTGTCCGGAACCTGCTCCTCGCCCGTCGGCAGGTGCGCCGAGTACTTGTCGAGCAGCCGGCGCGTGATCGACGGCGCCAGCATCGCCTCGCCCGCGGCCACCACCCGAATCGCCTGCACCAGCTCGTTCGCCGGGGCGTCCTTCAGGAGGAAGCCGCTCGCACCGGCCCGCAGCGCCTCCACCACGTACTCGTCCAGGTCGAAGGTGGTCAGGACGAGGACCTTCGCCGGACCGTCCCGGCCCGGACCCGTGATCTGCCGGGTCGCCTCCACCCCGTCCATCCGCGGCATCCGGATGTCCATCAGCACCACGTCCGGCTGGAGGGCGCGCACCTGCTCCTGCGCCTGGAGACCGTCCCCGGCCTCACCCACCACCGCGATGTCCTGCTCCGCCTCCAGAATCATCCGGAAGCCGGTGCGCAGCAGCGGCTGATCGTCGACCAGGAGGACGCGGATCGTCACAGGGGCTCCTTCACGGGGCTGGGCTCACGATGTTCACGGGCCGGACCCGCGGAGCGGGCCGGCCCCGAGGTGCGGGCGGACCCCTACGGTGCGGGCGGGGCCGGGTCCATTCTGCCCTGCCCGGATTCGCCCGGCTCCGGCGGCCGCACCGAGACGATCTCCAGCGGATAGACCGGGGGAGTCCCGCCGAACTCCGGACAGACCGCCTGGTGGTCGCACCAGCCGCACAGCTTCGTCGGCCGCGGACGCCAGTCGCCCGTCTCCGTCGCCAGCCGGATCGCCTCCCACAGCGCGAGCAGCTTCCGCTCCACCCGCAGCAGGTCCGCCTCCACCGGGTCGTACGTCAGCACCTCCCCGCTGCCCAGGTACACCAGCTGGAGCCGCCTCGGGACCACGCCCTTCAGCCGCCGGACCACGAGCGCGTAGAAGGTCATCTGGAACAGCGCGCCGTCCCGGTACTCCGGCCGGGGAGCCTTGCCCGTCTTGTAGTCGACGATCCGCACGTCGCCCGAGGGCGCCACGTCGATCCGGTCGATCACCCCGCGCAGCCGCAGCCCCGAGTCCAGCTCCGTCTCCACGAACAGCTCGCGCTCGGCCGGCTCCAGACGCGTCGGGTCCTCCAGCGTGAACCACCGCTCGACCAGCCGCTCCGCCTCGCCCAGCCAGCCCGCGAGCCGCTCCCCGTCCGGATCCTCCGCGAACAGCTCGCCCAGCTCCGGCTTCGACGCCAGGAGCCGCTCCCACTGCCCCGGCACCATCGCCTTCGCCCGCGGCGCCGTCCGCTCCGCCGCCGGATCGTCGAAGAGCCGCTCGAGCACGGCGTGCACCAGCGTGCCCCGGGTCGCCGCCGGACTCGGCTTCTCCGGCAGCCGGTCGATCACCCGGAACCGGTACAGCAGCGGACACTGCATGAAATCGCTCGCCCGCGAGGGCGACAACGACATGGGCGGCCTCGGCTCCGCCGGCACCCGCTCGCTCGTACTCATGACCCCGACCCTACGACCCGCCACCGACAACCGGCCGAATACCATCGACCCGGGACCCCGTCGCACTGCATGATCGAACCGTGACGCACCGACGCGGGTCACACCGGCGCGACGAAAGGAACCCGTGAACCAGGACGAGCCCAAGCCGCAGCGGACCGAGGAGCCCGGCGGAGGCATCCTCATGGGCCGCCCCTTCGGCGTGCCCGTCTACGTCGCCCCCAGCTGGTTCCTGGTCGCCGCCCTCATCACCTGGGTCTTCGGCGACCAGATCGAACGCGTCCTGCCCGAGCTCGGCGCCGCCCGCTACCTCGTCTCGCTCTTCTTCGCGGTGGCCTTCTACGCCTCCGTGCTCGTCCACGAGCTGGCCCACACGATCGCCGCGCTCCGCTTCAAGCTGCCCGTGCGCCGCATCCAGCTCCAGTTCTTCGGCGGCGTCTCCGAGATCGAGAAGGAGAGCGAGACCCCCGGCCGCGAGTTCGTCCTCGCCTTCGTCGGCCCCCTCCTCTCCCTCGTCCTCGCCGGCCTGTTCTACCTCTCCCTGTACGCCGTCGAACCCGGCACCGTCCCCGGCGTCCTCCTCGCCGGCCTGATGATCTCCAACCTGATCGTCGCCGTCTTCAACCTGCTCCCCGGCCTCCCGCTCGACGGCGGCCGGATGCTCCGCGCCGTCATCTGGAAGATCACCGGCAAGCCCATGAGCGGCACCGTCGCCGCCGCCTGGGTCGGCCGCGCCCTCGCCGTCCTCGTCCTCGTCGGCCTGCCCCTGCTGACCCGCACCGGGCTCCTCGGCAACTCCACCGAGGACATCAGCGGCTTCGACACCGTCACCGACGCCCTGCTCGCCGCGATCCTCGCCGCGATCATCTGGACCGGCGCCGGCAACAGCCTCCGCATGGCCCGGCTGCGCGAGCACCTGCCCGAGCTCGGCGCCCGCTCCCTCACCCGGCGCGCCATCCCCGTGGAGCCCGTCACCCCGCTCTCCGAGGCCCTCCGCAGGGCCAACGAATCGGGCGCCCGCGCCCTGGTCGTCGTCGACGGCACCGGCGAGCCCACCGGCATCGTCCGCGAGGCCGCCATCGCCGCCGTGCCCCAGCACCGGCGCCCCTGGGTGGCGGTCAGCACCCTCGCCCAGGACCTCGCCGACGGCATGCGGGTCCCGGCCGAGCTCACCGGACAGCCCCTCCTCGACCACCTCCGCGCCAGCCCGGCCACCGAGTACCTGGTCGTCGAGGAGACCGGCGAGATCTACGGCGTCCTCTCCACGGCGGACGTCGAACGGGCCTTCGTGAAGGCCATGGCCCGCCCCGGTTCCTGACCCCGGTACGCGGCTCTCCGGCCCGGAAGCCCTTGATAAGGTGCTCGTATGTCCGAACCGACCGGTGCCGCCCGCCGACGCGGGCCCTTCAAGGTCGGGGACCAGGTTCAGCTGACCGACCCCAAGGGCCGTCACTACACGTTCACGCTCGAAGAGGGAAAGAACTTCCACACCCACAAGGGTTCTTTCCCGCACGACGAACTGATCGGCGCCCCCGAGGGCAGCGTTGTCCGCACCACCGGAAACGTCGCCTACCTCGCGCTGCGCCCCCTGCTCCCCGACTACGTCCTGTCCATGCCCCGCGGCGCCGCCGTGGTCTACCCCAAGGACGCGGGGCAGATCCTGGCCTTCGCCGACATCTTCCCCGGCGCACGCGTCGTGGAGGCCGGGGTGGGCTCGGGATCGCTGAGCAGCTTCCTCCTGCGCGCCATCGGAGACAGCGGCATGCTGCACTCCTACGAGCGCCGCGAGGACTTCGCCGAGATCGCGAAGGGCAACGTCGAGCGCTACTTCGGCGGCCCCCACCCCGCGTGGCAGCTCACCGTCGGCGACCTCCAGGACAACCTGTCCGACACCGACGTCGACCGCGTCATCCTGGACATGCTCGCCCCCTGGGAGTGCCTGGAGGCCGTCTCCAAGGCCCTCGTCCCCGGCGGCATCCTCTGCTGCTACGTGGCGACGACCACCCAGCTCGCGCGCACCGTGGAGTCCATCCGCGAGTTCGGCTGCTACGCCGAGCCGCAGCCCTGGGAGTCCATGATCCGCAACTGGCACGTCGAGGGCCTCGCCGTCCGCCCGGACCACCGCATGATCGGCCACACCGGCTTCCTCGTCACCGCCCGCCGCCTCGCGGACGGGGTCGAGCCCCCGATGCGCCGCCGCCGCCCCGCCAAGGGCGCCTACGGCGAGGACTACGAGGGCCCCAACAAGGGCTGACGTCCCGACATCCGCGGCACGCCGCCGCCGAGTTCCCGCCCGCGGGAGGAACTCGGCGGCGGCGTCCTCGCGTTCGAGGCGTTCGACTCCTCCGGGAAGGCGTTCGGGTCTTCCGGGGAAGCGGTCCGATGCCCCGGGGAAACGGCCCGGGGTCCCGGAGGGGCGGCCGTCCGCCGCTCACCCCCACGTGTTCCGTCCCCCTGTGACGTGTGGCACGATGCCGGAAACCCCCGCCGCCGCACCACCCCACAGGAGACGTCTCGCGTGCAGCTCCCCGCCGCCCCGGACCTCACCGACCTCGCGCACACCCACGCCGGGCCGATGCACTGGCTGGCCACCGCCACCGCGACCGCCGCGGTCGTCGCCCTCGCGGGACTCCTCCAGCCCGGCCCCGCCGGAACCACCGCCACCGCGACCGCCGCCGCCCCGCGCCCGGCGGCCGCCCCCGAGGCCGCGTCGGCCTCCTACCCCCTGGAGTGCGCGGGAGGCCCCCACACGGTCGCCAGAAGGGTCTCCGGGGACCTCGACGGCGACGGGAACCCCGAGACCGTTGCGGTCGTGCACTGCGAAGCCGGCTCCGGCACCCCGCCGAGCGGCGTCTACGTCCTCACCCGCGGCAAGGGGACGGACGCACCCGCGCGCGTGGTCGCCACGCTCGTCGCACCGGAGCAGCACAAGAACGTCACCGAGCTCGCCGTACGCGAGGGGGCGGTGCTCGCCACCCTCCTCGGCTACTCGTCCTTCGACGTGCCCCGCTGCTGCCCGGACGAGAAGGAGCAGGTCAGCTGGCGCTGGCGGGGCGGAGCCTTCGTCCGCGCAGGCCAGGACGAGGCGCGGAGCGCCTGACCCGTCACTCCGCGTCGGGGCCGTACACCTCGACCTTGTCCGCGACCCGGCGCACGTGGATGCAGTCGCCCGGGCACTCCTTCGCGGAGTCCACCACGTCCTGGAGCAGCGGCAGCGGCACCGGGGTGGTGGCGCCCGTGTCCTGGAGGAGCTCGTCGTCGGCGCTCTTCACATAAGCGAGCCCGTCGATGTCCAGCTCGAAGACCTCGGGAGCGTACTGCGCGCAGATCCCGTCCCCGGTGCACAGGTCCTGGTCGATCCAGACCTCCAGGGCCTCGCCGGCGCCCGTCGCCGGGGCCTCGTCCTGCACGGTCATATCTCCTGCCGTTTCTGCTTCGCGCGTTAAGTCGGGCCACCCTTGGCGGGTGTTGGCCAATGACGACGATACAACCGCCCGCTTTCAGACGGTGAAGGGTGGGTATTCCCCTGGCGAGAGGGGAAGCGCAAGGGTGAAGATCGGACACACCCCGGAGTCTTTTTGATCTAGGGGTTTCAATCACCACCCACGCAGGTAGGGTCAGGAAGCGTCCAGCTCCCCTTGGAGGAGGTGAGGACCGTGGCAGCCCACGACGACGACATCAACCGCGGCATCCGGCCGGGACGAGGGTCTGAAGACCCCGCCGGTCAGGTTGCCTATCTCGAGCAGGAAATCGCCGTCCTGCGCCGCAAGCTCGCCGACTCTCCGCGCCACACGAGGATTCTCGAAGAGCGGATCGTCGAGCTGCAGACCAACCTGGCCGGCGTGTCCGCGCAGAACGAACGTCTGGCGAACACGCTCCGTGAGGCCCGCGACCAGATCGTGGCCCTCAAGGAGGAGGTCGACCGGCTCGCGCAGCCGCCGGCCGGCTTCGGTGTCTTCCTGCAGGCCAACGAGGACGGCACGTGCGACATCTTCACAGGCGGCCGCAAGCTCCGGGTGAACGTCAGCCCGAGCATCGAGCTCGAAGAGCTCCGGCGCGGCCAGGAGGTCATGCTCAACGAAGCGCTCAACGTGGTCGAGGCCATGGAGTTCGAGCGCGCCGGCGACATCGTCACCCTCAAGGAGATCCTCGAGGACGGCGAGCGCGCCCTGGTGGTCGGGCACACGGACGAGGAGAGGGTGGTGAGGCTCGCCGAGCCCCTGCTGGACGTCACCATCCGCTCCGGCGACGCCCTGCTGCTCGACCCCAGGTCCGGCTACGTCTACGAGGTGGTCCCCAAGAGCGAGGTCGAAGAGCTCGTCCTCGAAGAGGTCCCGGACGTCGACTACGAGAAGATCGGCGGCCTGGGCAACCAGATCGAGCTGATCCGCGACGCGGTCGAGCTCCCGTACCTCTACCCGGACCTCTTCAAGGAGCACGAACTGCGGCCGCCGAAGGGCATCCTGCTCTACGGCCCGCCCGGCTGCGGCAAGACGCTGATCGCGAAGGCCGTGGCCAACTCCCTGGCCAAGAAGGTCGCCGAGGTGACCGGTCAGCCCGCGGGGAAGTCCTACTTCCTCAACATCAAGGGACCCGAGCTCCTCAACAAGTACGTCGGCGAGACCGAGCGGCACATCCGCCTCGTCTTCCAGCGTGCGCGGGAGAAGGCGAGCGAGGGCACCCCCGTCATCGTCTTCTTCGACGAGATGGAATCCCTCTTCCGCACCCGCGGATCCGGTGTCAGCTCGGACGTGGAGAACACCATCGTCCCGCAGCTGCTCGCCGAGATCGACGGCGTGGAGGGCCTGGAGAACGTCATCGTCATCGGCGCCTCCAACCGCGAGGACATGATCGACCCCGCGATCCTGCGGCCCGGCCGGCTCGACGTCAAGATCAAGATCGAGCGTCCGGACGCGGAGGCGGCGAAGGACATCTTCGCGAAGTACCTCACGGGCAACCTGCCGCTGCACGAGGACGACGTCTCCGAGCACGCCGGCTCCAAGGCCGCCGCCGCCCACGGAATGATCCAGTCCGTCGTCGAGCAGATGTACGCGGAATCCGAGGAGAACCGCTTCCTCGAAGTCACGTACGCCAACGGCGACAAGGAAGTCCTCTACTTCAAGGACTTCAACTCCGGCGCGATGATCCAGAACATCGTCGACCGGGCCAAGAAGATGGCCATCAAGGCCTTCCTCGACCACAACCAGAAGGGCATCCGGGTCTCCCACCTCCTCCAGGCCTGCGTGGACGAGTTCAAGGAGAACGAGGACCTGCCCAACACCACCAACCCCGACGACTGGGCCCGTATCTCCGGAAAGAAGGGCGAGCGGATCGTGTTCATCCGCACGCTCGTCACCGGAAAGCAGGGCGCGGACACCGGACGCTCCATCGACACGGTGGCCAATACCGGTCAGTACCTGTAGAACGCCCACCGGCTGCGGATGTCCGGAAACCCGGGCATCCGCAGCCGACGCATTCCACCCGGTATTTCCCCCGGCACCACGGGGAAATACCGCATCTTGTCTCCCCACCAGCGTGGAGCCGATCTAGGCTCTTCGGTACCGCCGAGTCGCGCACAGTGAGCGCCGCCGGGCAAGGAGGGCCGCATGACCGTACGGCGAGTAATGGGCATCGAGACGGAGTACGGGATCTCCGTCCCGGGACACCCGAACGCCAATGCCATGCTCACCTCGTCCCAGATCGTCAACGCCTACGCGGCGGCGATGCACCGGGCGCGCCGCGCCCGCTGGGACTTCGAGGAGGAGAACCCGCTGCGGGACGCCCGCGGCTTCGACCTCGCCCGCGAGGTGGCCGACTCCAGCCAGCTCACCGACGAGGACATCGGCCTCGCCAACGTGATCCTCACCAACGGGGCCCGTCTCTACGTGGACCACGCCCACCCGGAGTACAGCTCCCCGGAGATCACCAATCCCCGCGACGCCGTCCTCTGGGACAAGGCCGGCGAGCGGATCATGGCGGAGGCCGCCGAGCGCGCCGCCCAGCTCCCCGGGGCCCAGCCCATCCACCTGTACAAGAACAACACCGACAACAAGGGCGCGTCCTACGGCACGCACGAGAACTACCTGATGAAGCGGGAGACCCCCTTCTCGGACATCGTGCGCCACCTCACCCCCTTCTTCGTCTCCCGCCAGGTCGTGACCGGCGCGGGACGGGTCGGCATCGGCCAGGACGGGCGGGAGCACGGCTTCCAGATCAGCCAGCGCGCCGACTACTTCGAGGTCGAGGTGGGCCTGGAGACCACCCTCAAACGGCCCATCATCAACACCCGGGACGAGCCGCACGCCGACGCCGAGCGCTACCGCCGGCTGCACGTGATCATCGGCGACGCGAACCTCTCGGAGATCTCGACCTACCTCAAGCTGGGCACCACCGCGCTGGTCCTGTCGATGATCGAGGACGGCTTCATCACCGTCGACCTCGCCGTCGACCAGCCGGTGCGCACCCTCCACCACGTCTCGCACGACCCCTCCCTCCAGTACCTGGTCACGCTCCGCAGCGGCCGGACGCTCACCGCGGTGCAGCTCCAGATGGAGTACTTCGAGCTGGCCAGGAAGTACGTCGACGAGCGGTACGGCACGGACGCGGACGAGCAGACCAAGGACGTCCTGACGCGCTGGGAGGACACCCTCAACCGGCTGGAGAACGACCCCATGAGCCTGGCCGGCGAGCTCGACTGGATCGCCAAGCGGAAGCTCATGGAGGGCTACCGGCGCCGCGACGGCCTGGACTGGGACGCCGCCCGGCTGCACCTGGTGGACCTCCAGTACGCGGACGTGCGCCCCGACAAGGGCCTCTACAACCGTCTGGCGGCCCGCGGGCGCATGAAGCGGCTCCTGGACGAGGCCGAGGTGGAGCGGGCCGAGACGGCGCCTCCGGAGGACACCCGGGCCTACTTCCGGGGCCGCTGTCTGGAGCAGTACGCCGACGACGTGGCCGCGGCCTCCTGGGACTCGGTGATCTTCGACCTGCCGGGCCGGGACTCGCTCCAGCGCGTCCCGACCCTGGAGCCCCTCCGGGGCACCAAGGCGCACGTGAAATCGCTCCTGGACCGCTGTCGGACGGCGGAGGAGCTGGTGCGCGTGCTCTCCGGCGACTGAACCGGGAGCCCGGCACAAGCCTGAAATGCCCCGGCGCTGGGAATCATGGAACCAGTGCCCGGGCGTTGTGGAAACCACGAGGCCGAAGTCGGACCCGACCTATAGGGTCTGATCTTGCAAGGACTCAACCGAGCGGGCCGATTCGAGCGGGGTGAGGGATATGGCGACCAAGGACACCGGCGGCGGACAGCAGAAGGCGACGCGCTCCACGGAGGAGGTCGAGGAGACCACCACGGAGGCGAGCTCCGACCTCCAGGAGCGCCAGGAGAAGCTGAGCGAGGACGTGGACTCCGTCCTGGACGAGATCGACGACGTCCTGGAGGAGAACGCCGAGGACTTCGTTCGATCGTTCGTGCAGAAGGGCGGCGAGTAGCCGCCTCGCGCACCCGTCGTCCTCCGTCCCCGGAGCCCCGGAGAAAGCCGTGGGTCCGGGGACGGGTGACAGGCCGTGGCACGGGTAAGGTCCGTGCACAGCAAGCAAGATCGGCCCGCGCTTCCCACGGCGGGCCGACTCTCCCACCCGGAAGGAATCGCGTGGAAGCCAACCCTCGTAGCACCGGGCGTCTGCCGGCGGCCTTCCTGACGCCGGGCTCGTCCTCGTTCATGGACTTCCTGTCCGCGCACTCGCCGGATGTACTCCCCGGCAACCGGAAGCTTCCGGAGGGCGTCGTCGAGGCCCCCCACGGCACGACCATCGTGGCCGCCACGTTCCCCGGGGGAGTCGTCCTCGCCGGTGACCGCCGCGCCACCATGGGCAACATGATCGCGCAGCGGGACATCGAGAAGGTGTTCCCGGCCGACGAGTACTCCGCGGTCGGCATCGCCGGCACCGCCGGCCTGGCGGTGGAGATGGTCAAGCTCTTCCAGCTGGAGCTGGAGCACTTCGAGAAGGTGGAGGGCGCGACGCTCTCCCTGGAGGGCAAGGCGAACCGCCTGTCCACCATGATCCGCGGCAACCTCGGCATGGCCATGCAGGGCCTCGCCGTCGTGCCGCTCTTCGCGGGATGGGACGAGGGCAAGGAGAAGGGCCGGATCTTCTCCTACGACGTGACCGGCGGTCGCTCCGAGGAGCACGGCTTCGCCGCCACCGGATCGGGCTCGATCTTCGCGCGCGGCTCGATGAAGAAGCTCTACCGCGACGACCTGACCGAGCAGCAGGCCACCACGCTGGTCGTGCAGGCGCTGTACGACGCGGCGGACGACGACTCCGCGACCGGCGGCCCGGACCTGGCCCGGCGGATCTTCCCGATCGTCACCGTCATCACCGACGAGGGCTTCCGCAGGCTCAGCGAGGCCGAGTCCTCCGAGCTCGCCCGGTCGATCACCGAGCGACGGCTCGAGCAGCCCGACGGGCCGCGCGCCGCCCTGCTCTGACCACTCGTCGCTCCAGAAGCCCAGAAGAAAGGGACGGACCGCCGGTGTCCACTCCGTTCTACGTCTCACCCCAGCAGGCCATGGCCGACCGGGCCGAGTACGCCCGCAAGGGCATCGCCCGGGGCCGCAGCCTCGTCGTCCTCCAGTACACCGACGGCATCGTCTTCGTCGGCGAGAACCCGTCCCGGGCCCTCCACAAGTTCAGCGAGATCTACGACCGGATCGGCTTCGCGGCCGCCGGCAAGTACAACGAGTACGAGAACCTGCGCATCGGTGGCGTGCGCTACGCCGACCTGCGGGGCTACACCTACGACCGGGACGACGTCACCGCGCGCGGCCTGGCCAACGTCTACGCGCAGACGCTCGGCACCATCTTCTCCAGCGCGGGGGAGAAGCCGTACGAGGTGGAGCTGGTCGTCGCCGAGGTCGGCGCCGAGCCGGAGGGCGACCAGATCTACCGGCTGCCCCACGACGGCTCGATCGTCGACGAGCACGGCTCGGTCGCGGTCGGCGGGAACGCGGAGCAGATCAGCTCCTTCCTCGACCAGCGGCACCGGGACGGCATGTCCCTGGCCGAGGCCCTGAAGCTGGCCGTGCAGGCGCTCTCGCGGGACACCAACGGCAGCGAGCGGGACATCCCCGCCGAGCGCCTGGAGGTGGCGGTCCTGGACCGCACGCGTCCGCAGCAGCGCAAGTTCAAGCGGATCGTCGGCCGGCAGCTCTCCCGCCTCCTGGAGGCGGACAACGCGGCGGTGACCAAGACGGACGAGCCCTCCGACGAGGCTCCCGAGGAGTAGGACGGACCGACGAGGGGCCCCGGCGCGCGCGAGCGGCCGGGGCCCCTCCTCGCGTCTCCCTCCGGGGGAGCCCGGAGGGGCCTCAGGAGGCCGGTGCGGGCCCCGAGGAGCCCCGGGGGACCAGGGCGACGGGAAGGGTCTCCGGGCGGGGCGGTTCGCCCGCCAGGACGGCGAGGAGGGCCTCCATGCCCCGCCGGCCGAACTCCTCGGCGGGCAGCCGGACGGTGGTGAGCTCGGGCTCGACCACCGTGGCCAGGGACATGTCGTCGAAGCCGGTGACCGACAGGTCCTCGGGGACGCGCAGCCCGAGCCGGCGCGCGGCCTTGTAGACCCCGGCCGCGAGGATGTCGTCGTCGCAGACCACCGCCGTGGGGCGGGGCCCCGGGGCGGCGAGGGCCCGGTGCGCGATCTCCCGCGCGTCCGCGACGTTCAGCGGCGACCGCACGGTGCGGACCTCCGTCCCGCGCAGGGCCCGGGCGAGCGCGTCGGCCCGGACGTCGAAGGTCCAGGACGGCGCCCCGGACGCCAGGTGCAGGAAGCGGCGGTGGCCGAGGCCGAGCAGGTGCCCGGTCACCCGGCGCATCCCGTCCGCGACGTCGAGGTTCACATGGGCGGCGGCGCCGGTGCCGGCCGGGTCGCTGTCGAGCATGACCAGCGGGAGGTCGGTGCCCCGGAAGGCCTCCAGGGCGTCGGTCGCCATGGAGGAGGCGATCACGCCGTCGAGGGCGGCCTGCGCCGAGGCGAAGGGGTCCCGGGCCGGTCCCAGGCCGTCGGGGGAGGGGTAGAGGACCACGCCGAAGCCGTGCCGGGCCGCCGCGGCGGCGGCGCCCGTGTAGACGTGGGCGAAGAACTCGTTGGTGAGGGCCGGGACGACGAGCAGGGCCGTCCTGGTGCGGCCGAGCCGGAGGTTGCGGGCGGCCAGGTTGGGCCGGTAGCCGAGGTCCCGGGCGGCCTCCCGCACGGCGCCCGCGGTGCGCTCGGAGACCCGGCCGCGCCACTTGTCGCCGAGCACCAGGGAGACGGTGGCCTGCGAGACGCCCGCGACCCGGGCGACGTCCCGGCTGGTCGGGCGGGTGCCGCCGAGCGGCTCCGGGGTCTGCACACAAGCCTCCGCGTCGGACGGTCCCAGGGGCGCGGGGTGGACCCGCGCACAGCCGACATGGTACGTATGACGTCGGACGTTATACGTAAAACCCCGGAGGGATCCGGGTGAGGGGAGACCGACATGGCCACCGAGGCACCGGCACGCGGGGGCTATCTCGACATACTCCGGGCGCCGCACGCGGCCCGGCTGCTCGCCGGGACCCTCGTGGGGCGCCTGCCCAACGCCGTCGGCCCCGTCGCCCTCACCCTCTTCGTCCGCGACCAGGGCGGCAGCTACACCCTCGCCGGCGGCCTCATCGCCGCGTACGGCGTCGCCACCGCCCTCGGCCAGCCCCTCCTCGGCCGGGCCGTCGACCTCAAGGGCCAGCCCCGGGTGCAACTGCCCGCCGCGGTCCTCTCCGCCCTCGGCGCGGCCCTGCTCGCCCTCACCGGCATCGGCCACCTCGGCCTCGCCTACGCGGCCGTCGTCCTCGCGGGCCTCTTCACCCCGCCCCTGGAGGGCGGACTGCGGGCCCTGTGGCCGAGCGTCCTCGGCCGCGAGGACCGGGTCCACCGCGCGTACGCCCTCGACGCGGTCGCCCAGGAGGTCATGTTCACCGTCGGGCCCCTGCTCCTGACCCTCCTGGTCGCCCTGTGGTCGCCCGCCGCCGCGCTCGTCGTCGTCAACGCCCTCGGCGTCCTCGGCGCCCTCGCCGTCGTCCTCTCCGAGCCCTCCCGCACCTGGCGCTCCGCGCCCCGCGAGGCCCACTGGCTGGGCGCCCTGCGCTCGCCCGGCCTCCTCGCCCTCCTCGGCTCCTTCTTCTTCGTCGGCCTCGCCCTCGGCTCCATCACCGTCGCCGCCGTCGCCTACGCCGACGACCGGGGCGCGCCCGCCGTCTACGGCTGGCTGATGGCCGCCCTCGGCCTCGGCGCGCTCCTAGGCGGCGTCGCCTACGGCGCCCGGCAGTGGGCCGGAGCCCCCGAACGGCGCCTGCGCGTCCTCGTGCTCCTCCTCGCGGTCTGCTACCTGCCGCTGGTCCTCGTGCCGGGCCCCGCGGCCATGACGGGCCTCTCGGTCCTCTCCGGCGTCTTCCTGGCCCCCGCCCTCGCCTGCGCCTTCCTCGTCGTCGACCGGCACGCGCCGCGCGGCACCGTCACCGAGGCCTTCTCCTGGCTCGTCACCACCTTCGGCGTCGGCTCGGCCCTCGGCTCCGCCGCCGCCGGCCCCGCCGTCGAACTCGCCGGGACGGCGTCCGGCTTCGCCGTCGCCGGAGCGGGCGGCATCGTCGCCTTCGTCGTCCTCCTCGCCACCACTCGTGTCCTGGACGCCCCGAAGGCCCCCGACGCCCCCGCCGCGAAGGCGCGACACACCGTCGGCGCGGACGCCCCCGCCGCCGCGCACGCCGAAAAGAACACGCCCTGATCGGAAAATGATCCGAACGTGAGTGTCCAACCCGGTTTCAGCACAGGCCCTCAGGCGTAATGTTCAGTCATGGACCGCCGCATTTTCGGGCTGGAGAACGAGTACGGCGTCACGTGCACGTTCAGGGGACAGCGCCGACTGTCTCCTGACGAAGTGGCGCGCTACCTCTTCCGCCGTGTCGTGTCATGGGGCCGCAGCAGCAACGTCTTCCTGCGGAACGGCGCCCGCCTCTACCTCGACGTGGGTTCGCATCCGGAATACGCAACACCGGAATGCGACAACGTGACCGAACTGGTCACCCACGACAAGGCCGGCGAGCGCATTCTCGAAGGCCTGCTCGTCGACGCCGAACGCCGCCTGCACGAGGAGGGAATCGCGGGCGACGTCTACCTCTTCAAGAACAACACCGACTCGGCCGGAAACTCCTACGGCTGCCACGAGAACTATCTCGTCGCCCGCCACGGGGAGTTCTCCCGGCTCGCGGACATCCTCATTCCGTTCCTCGTCACCCGACAGCTCATCTGCGGTGCGGGGAAGGTCCTCCAGACCCCGCGCGGCGCGGTCTACTGCGTCTCCCAGCGCGCCGAGCACATCTGGGAGGGCGTCAGCTCCGCCACCACCCGCTCGCGGCCCATCATCAACACCAGGGACGAGCCGCACGCCGACGCCGAGCGCTACCGCAGGCTCCACGTCATCGTCGGCGACTCGAACATGTCCGAGACGACCATGCTGCTCAAGGTCGGCGCCACCGACCTCGTGCTCCGCATGATCGAGGCCGGCACCGTGATGCGCGACCTGACCCTGGAGAACCCGATCCGGGCCATCCGCGAGGTCAGCCACGACATCACCGGCCAGCGCAAGGTCCGCCTCGCCAGCGGCCGCGAGGCCTCCGCCCTGGAGGTCCAGCGCGAGTACTACGAGAAGGCCGTGGACTTCGTCGACCGCCGCGGCATCCGCAGCGGCACCGTCGCCCAGGTCCTGGAGCTGTGGGGCCGCACGCTCGACGCGATCGAGGCCGAGCGGCTGGACCGCATCGAGACCGAGATCGACTGGGTCATGAAGTACAAGCTCATCGAGCGGTACCGGGCCAAGCACAACATGACCATGTCGAACCCGAGGGTCGCGCAGATAGACCTCGCCTACCACGACATCCACCGTCGCCGCGGGCTGTACTACCTGCTGCAGAAGAACGGTCAGGCGGCCCGGATCTGCAACGACCTGAAGATCTTCGAGGGCAAGTCCGTGCCCCCGCAGACCACCCGGGCCCGCCTCCGCGGCGACTTCATCCGCCGCGCCCAGGAGCAGCGGCGGGACTTCACCGTCGACTGGGTCCACCTCAAGCTCAACGACCAGGCGCAGCGCACGGTCCTGTGCAAGGACCCGTTCCGCTCCGTCGACGACCGGGTGGAGAAGCTGATCGCCGGAATGTGACGGGACCACCGCACGGGTGAACGCGGCGTACGCGGGCTGACCCGCACCCCGGCTCCCACCTCGTACGCCGAAGGCCGCGCCCCTCCGGGGGCGCGGCCCCGGTTCTGCCGGCCGAGTACGGCGGAACCCCTGCGGGACATGGGCCGCACCGTAGAGTGTGGACGTTCCCATGGCCCCGACTCCCAGTTGGACTGATGAACTACAACACGAAGCGACGTATCGCCGCGCTCCTCGCCGTGCCCGTCCTGCTGATCACCGCCGCGTGCGGTTCGGACTCGGAGAAGGGCGGTTCCTCGGACGGCGCGGTGGCCGAGGTCAAGGGGGAGTTCGGCGCCCAGCCCGACGTCGTCGTCCCCAAGGACGCCAAGGCCGCCGGCAAGACGGTGATCGAGACCGTCACGGAGGGCAGTGGGGCGACGGTCAAGAAGGGCGACTTCGTCAGGCTGGACTGGACCGTCGAGAAGTGGCAGGACGACAAGCCGCTCGGCGGCACGTGGGCCCAGCAGCAGACGCCCGCCGCCAAGGGAGCGCACCCGCAGTCCGTCGAGCGGCTCGGCCAGCCGAGCCAGCAGCTTCCGGAGAAGGTCCTCAACGCGGTGGAGGGCAAGAAGGCCGGCTCCCGCATCCTCGTCCAGGGGACCGCGGGCGATCTGGTCGGCGAGAACCTGAACCCGCAGTCGGGCCTGAAGGCCACCGACACCCTGGTCTGGGTCGTCGACGTCGCGGGAGCGGCCACGGTCGACTCCAAGGCCGAGGTCAAGGGCGCCCAGGCGGCGCCCGCGGCCGGAATGCCGGAGGTGAAGGCCCCCTCCCAGGCCGCCGCGACGATCACCATTCCCAAGGGCGAGAAGGCCCCCACCGAGCTCAAGGAGCAGGTGCTCATCAAGGGCACGGGCCCCAAGGTCGAGGCGGGCCAGGGACTCATCGCCCAGTACACCGGCGTGAAGTGGGAGGACGGCAAGAAGTTCGACTCCTCCTGGGACCACGGCGGCGCCACCGCCTTCCAGATCGGCACCGGATCGGTGGTCCAGGGCTGGGACAAGGGCCTGGTCGGCAAGAACGTCGGCGACCGCGTGCTCCTGGTGATCCCGCCGGCCCTGGGCTACGGAGCCAACCCGAGCAGCGAGCTGGCGAAGAACACGCTGGTCTTCTCCGTCGACATCCTGGGCGTCGCCTGATCCCCGTCCCGATCACCGATCTGTGAGACTGTTCCGGATCGACGCACCACACGAAGGAGCACACAGCAGTGAGCATCGAGAAGCCCGAGGTCGACTTCCCGGGTGGCGAGCCGCCGAAGGACCTGGAGATCAAGGACATCTGGGAGGGTGACGGCGAGGTCGCCGCGGCCGGCGACGCCGTGCAGGTCCACTACGTGGGCGTGGCCTTCTCCACCGGCGAGGAGTTCGACGCCTCCTGGAACCGCGGCACCCCGCTCGGCTTCCAGCTCGGCATCGGCCAGGTCATCGCGGGCTGGGACCAGGGCGTCCAGGGCATGAAGGTCGGCGGCCGCCGCCAGCTGGTCATCCCCGCGCACCTCGCCTACGGCGACCGCGGTGCCGGCAGGGCCATCGCCCCGGGCGAGACGCTGATCTTCGTCTGCGACCTCGTGGCCGTCGGCAAGCGCTGACCCGCCCGTCCGGACGGGCGCGGTCCCGACCGGTGAGGCCCCGAGGGCCCCCGCCGTCCACGGCGGGGGCCCTCGGCTTTTGTCCCCGGACCCCGGGACGGTACGGTCGGACGTCCGGGAAGTGGAACAGGCGGAAGAGGTGCAGGGCGTCGATGGCGATTGCCAAGTCCGAGCGGCTGATGAATCTCGCGCTGTGCCTGCTCGGGACGCGCCGCCCGCTCAGCAAGCGCGAGCTCCGCGGCTCCATCGAGGCCTACCTCGAAGCGAGCGGCGAGGACGCCTTCAACCGCATGTTCGAGCGCGACAAGGACGACCTCCGCGAGCTCGGCCTCGTCATCGAGACCGTCGAGAACCTGGAGGGCGAGACCGGCTACCTGGCCCGCCGCGACTCCAACCGGCTGCCGCCCATCACCCTGGACGCCGAGGAGGCCGCCGCGCTCGGCCTCGCCGCCAAGGTCTGGCAGCAGGCCCGCCTCGCCGGGGCCGCCAGCGGCGCCCTCCAGAAGCTCCGCGCCGCCGGCATGCCGGAGGCGGAGGACTCGTACGACGTCCAGCCCAGCGCCCTCGAACCGCGCATCCCGGTCCGCGAGGCCGCCTTCGAGCCCCTCATGCTGGCCTGCCGCGACCGGCGGCCCGTCGTCTTCGACTACCGCAAGGCCAACGCCGCCCGGCCCGGGACCCGCCACGTCGAGCCCTGGACCCTCGAGTGCTGGCGCGGCCACTGGTACCTCGCGGGCTGGGACCGCGACCGCGGCGCCGAGCGCGTCTTCCGCCTCTCCCGGATCACCGGCAAGGTCCGCTCCCGGGCCGGTGCCTTCACCGCGCCCGTGCCCGACGTCGTCACCGTCCGGGAGACCGTCGAGAGCTGGGCCGGAGAGACCGCCACCCGCTCCGCCCGCATCCGGCTCCGGGCCGGCGCCGGCTATCCGCTGCGGGCCCGCGCCCAGTCCGTACGGGAGGGCGCCGACGGCTGGGACGAGCTGGAGATCCCGTACGGGCACGGCCTCGACGCCTGGCTCGTCGAGTTCGGCCCCGACGTCGTCGTACTGGAACCGGCCGATCTGCGGGCCGACGTGCTGGACCGGCTGCGCGCCGTGGCCAAGGGCTGAGGGGAAGACGGACGCATGGCTGCCAACGCGATCGACCAGACGAGGCGGATGCTCTCCCTCGTCACCTACCTCCGCGAGCGCCCCGGCGCCCACGTCGCCGACGTGGCCCGCGCCTTCGGCATCACCGAGGACGAGCTGATCTCCGACCTGGACGTGCTGCCCATGTGCGGCACCAGCTTCCGGGGCGGGGACCTCCTCGACATCGACACCGACGGCGACCGGATCTGGTGGCACAACCCCGACGACGTCGCCGCCCCGCTGCGGCTCGCCGCCGACGAGGCGACCGCCCTGCTCGTCGCCGCCCGCGCCGTCGCCACCCTGCCGGGGCTCCGCGAGAGCGACCGGGAGGCCCTGCTCCGCGCCACCGCCAAGCTGGAGGCCGCGGCCGGCGAGGCCGCCGGGGCCAGCTCCCGGCTCTCGGTGACCTTCGAGGCCGAGGGCGGGGTGTTCGCCGAGGTCGACCGGGCGATCTCCGAGCGCCGCCGGCTCTGGGTGCGCTACTACTCGCCCGCGCGCGACGAGCTCACCGAGCGCGAGGTCGACCCGATCCGGCTCTTCGCCGTCGGCCACACCTACATGGAGGCGTGGTGCCGCCTCTCCGAGGCGCGCCGCACCTTCCGGCTCGACCGGGTCGCGGAGATCCGCCTCCTCGACGAGCCCGCCGCGCCGCCGGAGCTGGAGCTGCGGGACCTTTCCGAGAACCTGGTCCAGCCCTCCGCCGACGACCCCGAGGTCGTGGTCGAGGTCGGCCCCGGCGGCCGCTGGGTCGCCGAGTACTACCCGCACGACAGGGCCGACGAGCTGCCCGACGGCGGTCTGCGGATCACCCTGCGGACGCCGGACCCCGCCTCGCTGCGCAGGCTCGCGCTCCGGCTCGGCAGCGACGGGCGCATCGTCGCGCCGGCCGAGCTCGCCGACAGCGCCAGGACGGCGGCCGCGGCCGCGCTCGCCGCGTACGAGAGCGAGTGAGACGCGCCGGCGGACGCGCACGGTCCTCCCCGACGCGGGGCGGCGACGGGCGCCGGGACGCCGGGGACGGGGGACCGGGAGCGCGGGGGACAGGACGTCGGGGACGGGCGACCTGGGACAGCGACGAGTCGCCAGGGACCGGAGAGATGAACGGTCGGGGTCTAGGGAGATGAGGGAAATGTCCGTGATGCACGGTTTTGCGGCGACGGTGGCCCCGGTGCTCTTCAAGGCCGCCTGCCCCGACTGCCGTTCCCGCTTCGAACTCTCGGCGAACGCCCTGCGCCTCGCCATCGGGGCCAGCCGCCGCACCACCTTCTACTCCTTCACCTGCCCCGAGTGCGGAAGCTCCGTCCGCAAGCCCGCCGGCGAGCGCATCGTCGAACTCCTCACCGGGGGCGGCGTCCGGACGCTGCGCCTCCACACCACCGTCTGAACCCCCCGCCGCCCACCGTCTAGGCTCGCCCCATGTTCTGGCCCATGCTCGCCATCGCCCTCGGCTTCCTCGGCATCGCCGTCCTCGGCGTCCTCGCCGTCAAGGTCTTCCTGGAGGTCCAGAGCCTCGGCCGCCAAGTGGCCCGCACCACGGAGCGGATCACCCGGGCCGCCGAGGAACTGGAGGACGCCGCCACCGACCTCGCCCGAACCGGCGAGACGCTCCGCTGAACCCGTGCCGTACGCTGCGGGAAGCGGCCCCGGCCGGGGCACGCGGGACGCAATCGGGAGTACGCACGGGCATTGCCCCCCGTTTACTCCTGCGGGTTACGATCGCAGACAGCGCGGTGGCCGGACACCTGTCCGACCCGCCGGTACGCACACCATGTCGCCTCGGTGAAGAAGGTAAACAGCTATGGGTAGGCTCGGCCCCACCGAGATCATCCTCATTCTCGTCGTCATCATCCTGCTGTTCGGCGCCAAGAAGCTCCCGGACATGGCCCGCTCGCTCGGCAAGTCGGCCCGCATCCTCAAGAGCGAGGCCAAGGCGATGAAGTCCGACGACCAGCAGAGCGCGCCCGCCGATCCGCCGCACGCCGGAACCGCGGCGCCGGACCAGCCCGCCGCCCCGCGCACCATCCAGGCCGCTCCCGGCGACGTGACCAGCGCGCGCCCCGTGACCGAGCCCACGGACACCACCAAGCGCTGACCCGGTCCGCCGCGGCCGCCGCACCGGGCGGCGGCCTGCCGCACGAGATGAGGACGTGGGTTGCCCAAGTCTGCCCGCAAACAGGAGAAGGATCCCGAGGGCCGGATGCCCCTCGTGGAGCACCTCCGCGAACTCCGCAACCGACTGGCGAAGGGTCTCCTCGCCGTCGCCGCGGTGACGATCGTCGCCCTCGTGTACAGCGAGGAGCTGATGCAGTTCCTGACGAAATCGGTGCCCACCTGCGCACCGGACGTCACCAGCAACGGCGGAAACTGCGCGATCGTCTCCTTCAACACGCTGATGGCCCCGTTCAGCACGACGATCCAGCTGTCGCTGACGACGGGCCTCGTCGTCGCCAGCCCGATCTGGCTGTACCAGCTGTGGGCCTTCGTCGCGCCCGGACTGCACAGGAACGAGAAGAAGTACACGTACGCCTTCGTCGGCGCGGCCGTGCCGCTCTTCGCCGCCGGCGCCTACCTCGCGTACCTCATCCTCCCCATCAGCGTGAAGGTCCTCATCAGCCTCACGCCCGAGGGCTCCGCGAACATCCTCTCGCTCGGTGACGTCCTCGACTTCACCCTGCGCATGGTGCTCGTCTTCGGCCTCGCCTTCGAGCTCCCGCTCGTCCTGGTGATGCTCAACCTCACCGGCGTCCTCACCGGCCGCCGCATGGCCGGCTGGTGGCGCGGCGTGATCATGGGCGTCTTCGTCTTCGGCGCCGTCATCACCCCCACCACCGACCCCATCGGCATGATCGCCCTCGCCGGGCCCATCACCGTCCTGTACTTCGGGGCCGTCGGCTTCTCCCTCCTCAACGACCGGCGGCGCCGGCGCGGCAACCCCGACGCCGAGCTCGACGACGACGAGGCCTCCGTGCTCGACCTCACCCCCGAGACGGTCGGCGCCGTCGAGTCCGTGAGCGCCCCCCGCGCCCTGCCCGAGCAGGCCACCGGGGAGCCCGGCACCGGAGTGCGGCGCCTCAACGGTTACGACGACATCACCTGACTCGTAGGCCCCCGGACTCGTCCGGGGGCCCTCACGACCAGCGGCATCACCCTCTTCGTCACCCGCCGCGGGCCGGGGCGCGCGGCCCGCCGCCCCTCGCCGTGGAGCGCACACCCGGAGCCCTGCGCGTCCTCGCACCGGACGCCCCCGTCCCGCCCCGCTGATCCACTCCGGACGACCCGCTCCCGCGGTCCACATCGCGCGATAAAGATCGCGTCACCGTCAGAGGTGGCGGGTAGGCTCGACAACAAGATGACAGAGGACCTCACACCAGCCGAGGCGTACGCGGCCGCCCGCGCCCGCAACGCCGAGCGGGCCACCGCGCTGCACCCCTTCCGCGAGATGTACGACTTCGACCTGGACCCCTTCCAGATCGAGGCGTGCAAGGCCCTCGAAGCGGGCAAGGGGGTACTGGTCGCCGCGCCCACGGGCTCCGGCAAGACCATCGTCGGCGAGTTCGCCGTCCACCTCGCCCTCACCCAGGGCCGCAAGTGCTTCTACACGACCCCCATCAAGGCGCTGTCGAACCAGAAGTACGCCGACCTCGTCAAGCGGTACGGGGCCGACAAGGTCGGCCTGCTCACCGGGGACAACAGCGTCAACGGCGACGCCCCGATCGTCGTCATGACCACCGAAGTCCTCCGCAACATGCTCTACGCTGGCTCCCAGGCCCTCTCCGGCCTCGGCTACGTCGTCATGGACGAGGTGCACTACCTCTCGGACCGCTTCCGCGGCGCCGTCTGGGAGGAAGTGATCATCCACCTCCCCGAGTCCGTCACCCTCGTCTCACTCTCCGCGACCGTCTCCAACGCCGAGGAGTTCGGCGACTGGCTCGACACCGTCCGCGGCGACACCGAGGTCATCGTCTCCGAGAGCCGCCCCGTGCCGCTCTGGCAGCACGTCCTCGCCGGACGCCGGATGTACGACCTCTTCGAGGAGGAGACCGACCACGGCGGCCGCGGCGCCTCCCGCCGCGAGGTCAACCCCGACCTCCTCCGCCTCGCCCGCACCGAGAACACGCGCACGTACAACCCGCGCGACCGGCGGCGCGGCAAGATGGTCCGCGAGGCCGACCGCGAGCGCGAGCGCCGCCAGCGCTCCCGCATCTGGACCCCCGGCCGGCCCGAGGTCATCGACCGCCTCGACGCCGAGGGGCTCCTGCCCGCCATCACCTTCATCTTCAGCCGCGCCGGCTGCGAGGCCGCCGTCCAGCAGTGCCTCTACGCGGGACTCCGCCTCAACGACGACGAGGCCCGCCAGCGGGTCCGCGAGATCGTCGAGGCGCGCACCGCCTCCATCCCCGCCGAGGACCTCCACGTCCTCGGCTACTACGAGTGGCTCGAAGCCCTGGAGCGGGGCATCGCCGCCCACCACGCCGGCATGCTCCCGACCTTCAAGGAGGTCGTCGAGGAGCTGTTCGTCCGCGGCCTCGTCAAGGCGGTCTTCGCCACCGAGACCCTCGCCCTCGGCATCAACATGCCCGCCCGGTCCGTCGTGCTCGAAAAGCTGGTCAAGTGGAACGGCGAGCAGCACGCCGACATCACCCCCGGCGAGTACACGCAGCTCACCGGCCGCGCCGGACGCCGCGGCATCGACGTCGAGGGACACGCCGTCGTCCTCTGGCAGCGCGGCCTCGACCCCGGCCACCTCGCCGGACTCGCCGGCACGCGCACGTACCCGCTGCGCTCCAGCTTCAAGCCCTCGTACAACATGGCGGTCAACCTCGTCGACCAGTTCGGCCGGCACCGGTCCCGCGAACTCCTCGAAACCTCGTTCGCGCAGTTCCAGGCCGACCGCTCCGTCGTCGGGATCTCCCGCCAGGTCCAGAAGAACGAAGAGGGCCTGGAGGGCTACCGCGAGGGCATGACCTGCCACCTCGGGGACTTCGAGGAGTACGCGCTGCTCCGCCGCGACCTCAAGGACCGCGAGACGGAACTGGCCCGGCAGGGCGCCGCCCAGCGCCGCGCCCAGGCGGCGAACTCCCTGGAGAAGCTGAAGCCCGGCGACGTCATCCACGTCCCCACCGGCAAGTTCGCCGGCCTCGCCCTCGTCCTCGACCCCGGCATCCCGGCGGGCCGCACCAACGGACACCGCGGCTTCGAGCACCACGACGGGCCCCGCCCGCTCGTCCTCACCGCCGAGCGGCAGGTCAAGAGGCTCGCCTCCATCGACTTCCCCGTCCCGGTCGAGGCGCTGGAGCGCATGAGGATCCCCAAGTCCTTCAACCCGCGCTCCCCGCAGTCCCGCCGCGACCTCGCCTCCGCACTGCGCAGCAAGGCCGGCCACATCAACCCCGAGCGGCACGGCAAGAACCGCTCCGCCGCAGCCGACGACCGCGAGATCGCCCGGCTGCGCACCGCGATCCGCGCGCACCCCTGCCACGGCTGCGACGAGCGCGAGGACCACGCTCGCTGGGCCGAGCGCTACCACCGCCTCCAGCGCGACACCCGGCAGCTGGAGCGGCGCATCGAGGGCCGCACCAACACCATCGCCCGCACCTTCGACCGGATCGTCGCGCTCCTCACCGAGCTCGACTACCTGCGCGGCGACGAGGTCACGGACAACGGCAAGCGGCTCGCCCGGCTCTACGGCGAACTCGACCTGCTGGCCAGCGAATGCCTCCGCGACCGGGTCTGGGAGGGCCTCACCCCGCCCGAACTCGCCGCCTGCGTCTCCGCGCTCGTGTACGAGTCCCGCCAGGCCGACGACGCCGTCGCGCCCAAGCTGCCCACCGGCAACGCCAAGGCGGCGCTCGGCGAGATGGTCCGGATCTGGGGACGCCTCGACGCCCTCGAAGAGGAGTTCAAGATCAACCAGGCGGAGGGGGTGGGCCAGCGCGAGCCCGACCTCGGATTCGCCTGGGCCGCCTACCAGTGGGCCTCCGACAAGAGCCTCGACCAGGTGCTCCGCGAGGCGGAGATGCCCGCCGGCGACTTCGTCCGCTGGTGCAAGCAGGTGATCGACGTCCTCGGACAGATCGCCGCCGCCGCGCCCAGGGAGGACAGCACCGTCGCCAAGAACGCGCGCAAGGCGGTCGACTCGCTGCTGCGGGGCGTCGTCGCCTACAGCTCGGTGGGCTGACCTTCCTCACCCCATCGGGTGAGTTCCGGCCGGGGCCCATGGCGATCACGCCATGGGCCCCGGCCTTTGTCGTGTTCTCACCGCCGTTGTCCACAGGCCGTCGTCCACAGGGGTGGCGCGGAGCCCGGCCCTTCCGCTTGCATGGACTCACATGCAGGGAAGGGCAGTTGGGGAGGGGAAACGGATGACCATGCACACCGGTCCGGATGCCGGGACGCGCGACGAGGAGCGACCGACGGGAACGCCGCTCCGGGGGCCGGTGGCCTTCGTGGAAGGACCACGGGGCGTGCCCCTCCTCGGCAACCTGCCCGCCTTCGGCAAGGACCCCCTCGCCTTCTTCGAACAGCTCCGGGACCGGGGAGACTTCGTCCGCTGGCGCTTCGGCCGCAGCCGCGCCCTCTTCATCGCCCACCCCGACAACATCGGCGAACTCCTCACGGAGGTCGAGCGCACCTTCGACCAGCCCGACCTCGGCATCGCCTTCCGCACCCTCCTCGGCAACGGCGTCGTCGTCGCCAAGGGCGCCGACTGGCGGCGCAAGCGCTCCCTCGTCCAGCCCTCCGTCCGCCCCAAACAGGTCCGCTCCTACGCGGCGACCATGGCCGAATGCGCCGTCGGCCTCGCCGACCGGTGGACCGACGGACAACGGATCGACATCAAGAAGGAGATGGCCGCCCTCACCCAGCTCATCGCCGTCCGCACCATCTTCGGCGTCGACACGGCCGCCGACGCCGAGTCCATCGGCCGGGCGATGGACGTCGCGCAGAAGGAGATCGGAGCCGAGTTCAGCGGCATCGGAGCCCTGCTGCCCGACTGGATCCCCACCCCCGGACGCGCCCGCATCAAACGCGCCACGGCCGTCATCGACGCCGAGGTCTCCCGGATCGTCTCCCGCCACCGCGACGGCGACACCGAACGCCCCGACCTGCTCAGTCGGCTCCTCGCCGCCCGGGACGAGACCGGCGCCCGCCTCTCCGACCGGGAGATACGCGACGAGACGGTCACCCTCTACATCGGCGGCCACGAGACCACCAGCTCCACCCTCGTCTGGGCCTGGCACCTGCTCTCCCGCAACCCCCGGGTCCGGGACGCCCTCACCGAAGAACTCGACCGGGTCCTCGCCGACCACGAACCGGGATACGACGACTACGCCGCCCTCACCTACACCCAGGCCGTCGTCAAGGAGACCCTCCGGCTCTACCCCACCATCTGGCTCATCACCGGCCTCGCGAAGGAGGGCGCCACCATCGGAGGCACATCCGTCCCCGTCGGCACCCGCGTCTGGTCAAGCCAGTGGGCCACCCACCGCGACCCCCGCTGGTACGGCGACCCCGAGGCCTTCCGGCCCGAACGCTGGCTGACCGGAGAGCAGGAGGGGAGGAAGGATGGAGAACCGGCCGAGGGGACGGCCGACGGGACGGCCGAGGAAATACCCGAGTACGCCTGGTTCCCGTTCGGGGGCGGTCCCCGCGTGTGCCTCGGCACCCGCTTCGCCCTCGTCGAGGCGGTCCTCGTCCTCGCGGTCCTCGCCCGCCGCTTCCACCTGGACGTCACCGCCGACGGAATACGCCCGGTCCCCAGCCTCACCCTCCAGCCGGACCGCGACGTCCTGGCGACGGTCCGCGCCAGAGACTCCAGAGGCTGAGGCAGGGCCGGAGAACGGGGTCGGGACCGGGTCGGGACCGGGACCGGGACTGGGTCGGGACTGGGGTCGGGACCGGGACCGGGACTGGGTCGGGGCCGCCGGATGTCTTCAGCCGGCCGAGGCCAGGGCCCTCGCCAGGTCCCGCAGGTCGTCGGCGCGCAGGACGCGGCCGCCGAAGCCGGGAAGGGGGACGTGGAGGGCCGGCAGCCAGCGGGCGGGGACGGCGGCGGAGCCGTACACCGCGCCCGCGAGCGCGCCGGTCACCGCCGCCACCGTGTCGGTGTCGCCGCCCAGGTCGACGGCCGCGGCGAGGGCCTCCTCGAAGGAGCGGGTGGTGCGCAGCGCCCACACCGCCGAGCCGAGGCAGGGCCAGACCGCGCCGTTGAACTCGGTCGCGTCGTCCGGGTGCCAGTCCGGGGCGAGCACCTTCGCCCACCGTTCCCGGTGGGCGGGGTCCACTTCGGCGAGGGTGGCGGACAGGGCGGCGAGCGGGTCCTCGCCGAGGAGGGCGACCCGGACCAGCTCGTGGAGGACCGCCGTGCCCTCCCAGGCCGCGCCGTCGCCGTGCGTCAGGGCGGCGATGCGGCGGGGGGGGGCCCAGGGGGCCCCCCCCCCCCCCCCCCCCCCACCCCACACAAAAAAA
>NZ_JBSHHY010000011.1:171726-174227 GCF_053618675.1 Streptomyces sp. NPDC055632
CGGGGGGCGGCCCGCGGGCCCCTCCCCGGCCGCGCGGGCGCGGGGGTGCGGGGGGGGGTGGGGGGGGGGGGCCACCTGGGCCCCCGCCCGCCCCCGCGCCGCGAAGTACACGGCCGAGGTGGCGGCACGCATCAGCGAACCGTTTCCGGCGGCGTGCATGTTGACCTGGAAATGGAGGGTGGAGGCGAGATTCCACGGGTCGCCGCCGAGGAGCACCTGCTCGGTCTGGAGGCCGATGTCCTTGGGATCGGCCGCCGCCCAGCGCCGGAAGCGGTCGAAGACGTCCGGCAGGTCGAGGCCGCCCCGTTCGAGGAGCGACTCCCCGAGCAGAACGGCCATCTGCGTGTCGTCCGTGGCCTCACCGGGGTCCCAGCCGCCGCCTCCGCACAGCTCGCCGACGCCGTCCGGGAAGCGCTCCCGGAAGACGCCGGGGAGGCCGAACTCGAAGGGTGCGCCCAGGGCGTCGCCGACGGCGGAGCCCAGAACGGCGCCGACGGCGCGGTCGGTGATCGTCATCCGGTCAGCTTAGAGAGGGAGTTGGAGGTTGTCGGGAGTCGGGAGTCGGGCGTAGGGCGCAGGGAGAGGACGGTGGCGGTCGCGCCCAGTGCCACGATCGCCCCCGCGCCCGCCAGCGTCACACCGTCCGGGGCGAACAGGGCCTGGCCCCGCAGCGCCTGCCAGGTCAGCAGGACGAAGACCGCCGCGTAGGCCGCCGAGGCAGTGAGGGCGAGGCGCAGTCGGACCCGTTCGTCGGCGAGGCGGGCGAGGGGGGTGAGACGGGGCGAACGGGAGGAGCGGGCGGCGAGGGCGGCCAGGAGGAGCAGGACCAGCGGGAGCAGTTGGAGCGCGTGCATGCCGAAGAAGTGCGCCACGCGCAGGTCTCCGCCGGTGGTGGCCCAGCCGGTCACCGGCAGGGACGGGCCGCCGTCCGGAACGCCGACGCTGTGCGCGCCGACGATCGGCGGGTTGTCGGTCGCGAGCTGTTCCGGCGTCGGACGCACCATCAGGAAGCCGACGGCGGCGCCCGCCAGGGCGATCAGGGAGGAGAGCCGGACGGCCCAGGCCATGGCGCGGTCGAGGATCCGGGCGCGCAGCAGGAGCAGGGCGATGACCAGGGCGCCGAGCCACAGCACGACGACGGTGCCGCCCATGATCTGGAAGACGGTGTTGTCGAACGGGGTCGCCTGGTTGAAGTGGCTCCGGGTGCCCCGTACCACCTGGAGGGTGATGAGGACCATCTCCACCGCGCTCGCGGCGGCGACCACCGTTCCGGCCCACCAGCCGGCCCGGCGGCCCCGGTGGAGCAGCGAGAGCATCCAGGCGAGCGAGAGGGCGTAGGCGACGAACGAGACCGAGAACTTGAACGGCTTGGCCCAGATCGGCGCGCCGACCAGGACCCGGTCGTCGACCACCAGGCCGACGGCGGAGACGAGCGCGAGGACGCCCATCGAGGCGGCGAACCAGACCAGGGGCCGGTGTAACCGGACGAGCGGGGCGAGCGGGTGGGGCGAGGTGAGCGGGCTCGGCGAAGACATGCGGATCCCCCCGTGGGAAAGTATGGATAGTGGCACTTGCCGCTATCTGATAGCGCCACTATCTATGATGTGGGTGTCGGTCGGCAAGACCGAAGAGGGACCGGAAAGGTGAACAGGCATTGCGCATAGGAGAGTTGAGTCGCAGGACCGGGGTGTCCGTGCCGACGATCAAGTTCTACGTACGGGAAGGGCTGCTTCCGGCCGGAGAGCTGACGAGCCCGAACCAGGCCTCGTACGGAGAGACGCACGTACGGCGGCTCCGCCTCATCCGGGCGCTCCTCGATGTGGGCGGTCTGTCGGTGGCGGGGATCCGCGACGTGATCGTGGCGATCGACGACCCGGGCCGGCCGCTGCACACGGTGCTCGGCGAGGCGGCGGACCGCGTGGTGCCGCGGTACGAGCGCGGGGACGGGTCCGGGATCGACGAGGCGAGGAAGAGGGTCGCCGCGCTGATCGAGGCGCGCGGATGGCGCACCTACGAGGGGAGCCCCGCGGCGGAGGCCCTGGCGACGGCGATCGCCGCGCTCGAGGAGGTCGGCCACGGCCGGTTCGTCGAGGTCCTGGACGCGTACGCGGACGCGGCGGAACGGGTGGCCCGGGCCGACCTGGAGTACGTGGCGCACCAAGTGGCGCGGGAGGAACTGGTGGAGAGCGTGGTGGTCGGCACGGTCATCGGAGACGCCGTCTTCGCCGCCATGCGCCGGATCGTCCATGTGGACGAGTCGGGACGGGTCTTCGGGGGGACGGCGTGACGGACTGAGGGGCTGACGGACTGACGGGCTGGTACGGCCGACGGCCTGGGGCGGCCTGGGGCGGTCTGGTGGGTCGGCGGATTGGCGGGCCCGGGGCGTCACGGCCCGGCGGTGCGGTGGTCGGCGGCGTCACGGCCCGGCGGTGCGGTGGTCGGCGGTGCTCACGCGAACGGGGGTGGGCGGGGGGGGTAGCCCCCCGCCCCCCCCCACGCGG
>NZ_JBSHHY010000011.1:174236-211408 GCF_053618675.1 Streptomyces sp. NPDC055632
CCGGGCCGGGGGGGGGGGGGGGGGGGGGGGACCGGGCGGGGGGGGGGGGGGGGGGGGGGTCCCCCCGCGCGGGGGGGGGGGGGGGGGTTTCCCCCCCGCCCACCCCCGTCGGAGGACCCGCTCAGCTCTCCTGTTCGCGTTCCACCTGGTCGTTCCACTCGCGCTTGATCGCGCGCCAGGCCTCGTCCGACTTGCCCAGGCGCCAGTAGCCCGAGATCGACAGGCGCTCGCGCGGCACCTCCCGGTCCAGGCGCAGGTGGCGGCGGAGCTCCTTCACGAAGCCCGCCTCGCCGTGGACGAAGGCGTGGACGTCGCCCGCCGGGAAGTCCAGCGCCCGGACCGCCTCGACCAGCGCCTCGCCCACCGGGCGGTCGCCCCGGTGGAGCCACGTGACGTCGACGCCCGCCGCCGTCTCGAGCTTCTGCTCCTCCGCCGCGTCCGCGATCTCCACGAAGGCGTGCGCCCGCGCACCGGCGGGCAGCCGTTCCAGGGCCGCCGCGATCGCCGGAAGCGCGCTCTCGTCGCCCACGAGCAGGTGCCAGTCCGCCGCCTCGTCCGGCGCGTAGCCGCCGCCGGGGCCGAGGAAGCGCACGGTGTCGCCCGCCTCGGCGCGCGCCGCCCACGGGCCCGCCAGGCCCTCGTCGCCGTGGACCACGAAGTCGATGGTCAGCTCGCGCCGCTCCGGGTCCCAGGCCCGTACCGTGTACGTCCGCGTCGTCGGCCACTGCTCCCGGGGGAACTCCTCCCGGATCCGCTCCATGTCGAACGGCTCCGGGTAGGTCACGCCCTCGGGGGCGAAGAGCAGCTTGACGTAGTGGTCGGTGTACTCGCCGACGTCGAAGCCGTCGAGTCCCGGGCCCCCGAGGACGAGCCGCACCATGTGCGGAGTGATCCGCTCCGTGTGCACCACGCGCGCTTCGGTGGCCTTCGGTGACCTGCGGGCCGGCTGCTCTGCCACGACGTGCTCCCCTGACTTCTGCGTACTTAGGTATGCCTAAGCTAGCACTTCGCCGCGCGGACGGTCCCGTTCCGGCCGGGCCGGATCAGCGTTCCAGGACCGGCAGCAGCCGTCCCACGGCCCCGGTGAGGCCCCACCGCTTCACCAGCGCGTCCAGGGCCGCCGGGTCGCGGGGACCCGAGGGCAGGGCCGGGTCGAACTCCGGCAGCGGTACGTCGGCGGCGACCCGTACCACCGTCGGCGCCACGTCCAGGTACGCGGCCGCCTCCACGATCCCGCGCCGCTTGGCCGGGGTCAGCTTCGACGCCGGGTCCTCCGCCGCCGCCCGGACCCCCGCCAGGTCCCCGTACTCCGTGATCAGCTGCGCCGCCGTCTTCTCGCCGATGCCCTTCACGCCCGGCAGCCCGTCGCTGACGTCCCCGCGCAGCGCGGCGAAGTCCGCGTACCGGTCGGGGCGCACCCCGTACTTCGAAAGGATCAGCTCTCCGTCCACCAGGTCGCAGTCGCCGACGCCCTTGCGCGGGTACAGCACCCGCACCTCCCGGGCGTCGTCCACCAGCTGGAACAGGTCCCGGTCGCCCGTGACGATGTCCACCGGTCCGGCGGCCCGGCCCGCCAGCGTCCCGATCACGTCGTCCGCCTCGTACCCGGCCGCCCCGACCCGCGCGATGCCGAGCGCCGCCAGGACCTCCTCGATCACCGGCACCTGCGGGGACAGGGTGTCCGGGACCTCCTCCTCGTCCGGGCCCGTCTCCGTCTCCACGGCCACCCGGTGCGCCTTGTACGACGGGATCAGGTCCACCCGCCACTGCGGGCGCCAGTCCTCGTCCCAGCAGGCCACCAGGTCGTCCGGGCGGTGGTCCTGGACGAGCCGGCCGATGAAGTCGAGCAGGCCGCGCACGGCGTTCACCGGAGTGCCGTCGGGGGCCCGGACGGAGTCCGGCACGCCGAAGTACGCGCGGAAGTAGAGGCTGGCGGTGTCGAGGAGCATCAAACGTCGCGTCACCCGGCCGATCCTATGGCGCGGCGCGGTTCGCCGGGGGAACACCGCAAACGGGACTTCCGGACCGTCCTTCCGTGACCCGCGTCACCTTTGCGTTTGTGACTTTCGGCCCCGGGCATGCGCGGTCCCGGAGCGAACCCCGGCACGGAATTCGACGAAAGGATCCCGTACGCGACGGGGCGCGGGCCGATCCCGCGGGCTCCACGGTCCGGCCTCGCGGGGGTGGCGGGGCCGTTCTTCGTTGCTACCCGTGAGGTGTATGTGTCCAGGCTCCAGGCCGACCACCTGTACAAGGTGTTCGGCAGACGACCCGACGAAGCCGTCCGCAGGCTGGTGGACGGTGCCGACCGCGACGAGCTGCGCGCCGAGGGGACGACGGCGGCCGTCGTGGACGCCGGATTCGTCGTCGAGCCCGGCCAGATCTTCGTCGTGATGGGCCTGTCCGGTTCCGGGAAGTCCACCCTCCTGCGCATGCTCAACGGCCTGCTCGAACCCACCGCGGGCCGGGTCCTCTTCGACGGCGACGACCTCACCGCGCTCTCCCCCCGCGAGCTGCGCGCGGTCCGCTCCCGCCGGATCAGCATGGTCTTCCAGCACTTCGCGCTCTTCCCGCACCGGAACGTCCTGGAGAACGCCGCCTACGGCCTGGAGGTCCAGGGCGTGCCCCGCGCCGAGCGCGAGACCCGCGCCGCCGAGGCCCTCGAACTGTGCGGTCTCGCCGGCTGGGAGAAGTCCTGGCCCGACGAGCTCTCCGGCGGCATGCAGCAGCGCGTCGGCCTGGCCCGGGCGCTCGCCACCGACGCGGACCTGCTCCTCATGGACGAGTCGTTCAGCGCGCTCGACCCGCTGATCCGCCGCGACATGCAGGACCAGCTCCTCGTCCTCCAGAAGCAGTTGAAGAAGACCATCGTCTTCATCACCCACGACCTCAACGAGGCCATGCGCCTCGGCGACCGGATCGCCGTCATGCGCGACGGCAGGATCGTCCAGCTCGGCACCGCCGAGGACATCCTCGTCCGCCCCGCCGACGACTACGTGGCCTCCTTCATCCAGGACGTCGACCGCTCCCGGGTGCTCACCGCCTCCGCCGTCATGGCGCCGGGCGCCCCCGCGGCCGACTGCCCCGACGACTGCGCCTGCCGGCCCGTCGGGCCCGACACCCTCGTCGCGGACCTGTGCGCCGTCGCCGCCGGCGCCCCGCACCCCGTCACCGTGGAGGACACCGACGGAACCGTCCTCGGCGTCGTGTCCCCGGAGCGCCTCCTCGGCGTGATGGGCGGCCTCGGCACGCACGACGCCGCCGTGAACGACGTCACCACGAAGGGCGTCGAGGACAGGCGCGCGGCCACCAAGGGCCTCGGAGCGAACGACGCAGACGCGAACGACGCAGACGCGAACGACGCAGACGCGAAGAACGCCGACGTGAAGAACGCCGACGTGAAGAACGCCGGCACGGCCGTCGCGAAGGACTCCGACCCGGAGAACCCCGGTACGAAGGGCGGCGACGGCGCCGAGAACGTTCCCGCGAAGAGCGGGCGGGAGGTGACCGCCGGTGCCTAGGCTCCCCCTCGGGCAGTGGGTCGACAGCTCCGTCGACTGGCTCCAGTCCCAGTTCTCCTGGCTCTTCGACGCCGTCACCACCGGTGTCACCGGCCTCTACGACGGCATCGACGCCGTCCTGTCCGCGCCCCAGCCGCTGCTGTTCGCCGGCATCCTCGCCGTCGTCGCCTGGTGGCTGCGCGGCTTCGCCGCCGGCCTCCTCGCCTTCGCGGGCTTCGCGCTCGTCGACTCCGTCCAGCTGTGGGACGAGGCCATGGCGACGCTCTCGCTCGTCCTCGTCGCCACCCTGGTCACCCTGGTGATCGCCGTGCCGCTCGGCATCTGGGCGGCCCGCTCGAAGACCGTCAGCGCCGTCATGCGCCCGGTCCTCGACTTCATGCAGACCATGCCGGCGATGGTCTACCTGATCCCCGGCATCATCTTCTTCGGCGTCGGCGTCGTCCCCGGCATCATCGCCACCATCGTCTTCGCGCTGCCCCCGGGCGTCCGCATGACCGAGCTCGGCATCCGCCAGGTCGACGGCGAACTCGTCGAGGCCGCCGAGGCCTTCGGCACCACCCCGCGCAACACCCTGCTGCGCGTGCAGCTCCCGCTCGCCCTCCCGACCATCATGGCCGGTGTCAACCAGGTCATCATGCTGGGCCTGTCCATGGTCGTCATCGCCGGCATGGTCGGCGGCGGCGGGCTCGGCGGCGCCGTCTACCGCGCCATCGGCAACGTCGACATCGGCCTCGGCTTCGAGGCCGGCGTCTCCATCGTCGTCCTCGCCATGTACCTCGACCGGATGACCGGCGCCCTCGGCCGCCAGGTCTCCCCGCTGGGCCGCCGCGCCGCCGCCAAGGCGCGCGCCGCGAGCGCCAAGCGCCCCGGCGCCAAGCTCTGGGCCCACCGGCCGCAGCCCGTCACCGCCCTCGTCGGCGTCGTCGTCCTCGCCCTCGTCGCGGGAGGCACCGGCTTCCTCGGCTCCGGAACCGGAGCGGGCGGCGGCAACGGCAAGAAGGTCAGCATCGGCTACATCCCCTGGGACGAGGGCATCGCCTCCACGTACCTGTGGAAGGAGCTCCTGGAGCGGCGCGGCTACGAGGTCGACGCCAAGCAGCTGGAGGCCGGCGCGCTCTACACCGGCCTGGCCGGCGGCCAGCTCGACTTCCAGACCGACTCCTGGCTCCCCGTCACCCACGCCCAGTACTGGGAGAAGTACAAGAACGAGCTGGAGGACCTCGGCTCCTGGTACGGCCCCACCTCCCTGGAGCTCTCCGTCCCCTCGTACGTGAAGGGCGTCGACTCCCTCGCCGACCTCAAGGGCAAGGCCGGACAGTTCAAGGGCCGGATCGTCGGCATCGAGCCCAGCGCCGGAATGATGGGCATCCTCAAGGACAAGGTCCTCAAGGAGTACGGCCTGGAGGGCGAGTACAAGGTCGTCGACGGCTCCACCCCCGGCATGCTCGCCGAGCTGAAGCGGGCGTACGAGCGGAAGGAGCCCATCGCCGTGACCCTCTGGTCCCCGCACTGGGCCTACTCCGCCCACGACCTGAAGAAGCTCAAGGACCCCAAGGGGAGCTGGGGCAAGGGTGACGGAGTCCACACCCTCGCCCGCAAGGGCTTCACCGAGGAGAACCCCGAGGTCGGCGCCTGGCTGAAGGACTTCGCGCTGTCCGAGAAGCAGCTCACGGACCTCGAAGCCGTCATCCAGGAGACGGGCAAGGGCAAGGAGCAGGAGGCCGTCCGCACCTGGCTCGACCGGAATCCCGGCCTCGCGGAGAAGCTCACCCCGCAGTAGCCGCCCGACGGGACCGGAACGGTTCCTGTCCGAAAAGGGGTGGTCGCCGAAAGTATTCGGCGACCACCCCTTTTCCGCACGACGCGAAACACCGCCCCAAAGCTGCGTAAGGTTCAGGTAACCGACCGGTACGAGGATCGCGACGGGCACGAGGCACGAGGGAGGGAGCCGACATGGACGAGAAGGAATCACCCCGCGTGGGCGCGGCCGTCAAGAGGCGCCGCAGAGCGCTCCAGCTCACCCTGGCCGTCGTCGCCTCCCGCAGCGGCCTCTCCGTGCCCTTCCTCAGCCAGGTCGAGAACGACCGGGCCCGCCCCAGCCGCCGCTCCCTCGAACTCGTCGCCGGGGCCCTGGAGACCACGGCCGGCGAACTCCTCGCCGTCGCCGAGGCCTCCCGCACCGTGGACGTCGTACGGTCCGGGGAGACGTCCCCCGATCTGCCCGAGGGCGTCCGTTCCCTGGTCCGGGGCCGCCACCAGCTCCACGCCCTGGAGTTCACCGGCGAGCAGGACGCGGGCCGCGAGTTCCAGCACCGCAACGACGAGCTGCTCTACGTGGCCGACGGCGCCGCCGAGGTCGAGGCCGAGGGTCGCGCCTACCGGCTCGACCGGGGGGACACCCTCTACCTCTCCGGCGGGGTACGGCACCGGTGGCGCGCCACCGAGCCCGGCACCCGGCTCCTGGTCGTGGCGATCGGGGAGCACGTGGAGGCGGAGGAGGAGTGAGGGACCGGGGGACTCCGGAGGGCCGGCGATGAGGAGTGAAGGGCCAGGAGACTCCGGAGGGCCGGCGATGAGGAGTGAGGGACCGGGAGATTCTGGAGGTACGGCGATGAGGGTCGTCTCGCTCGTGCCCTCCCTCACCGAGGCCGTCGCCGTCACCCTGCCCGGCGCCCTCGTCGGCGCGACCGACTGGTGCGTGCGCCCCGCCGATCTCGACGTCGCCCGGATCGGCGGCACCAAGAACCCCGACGTCCCCGCGATCACCGCCCTCCGCCCCGACCTCGTCCTCGCCAACGAGGAGGAGAACCGCGCCCCCGACCTCGACGCCCTGCGCGCCGCCGGGCTCGACGTCCTCGTCACCGAGGTCCGCACCCTCGACCAGGGGCTGCGGGAGCTGGAACGGGTCCTCGCCGCCTGCGGCGCGCCCCGCCGCCCCCGCTGGCTGGCGGAGGCCGAGGAGGCCTGGGCGGCGGTCGAGCCCCTGCGCCCGGAGGCGCCGCTCACCGCCGTCGTACCGATCTGGCGCCGCCCCTGGATGGTCCTGGGCCGCGACACCTTCGCCGGTGACCTGCTCGCCCGCCTCGGCGTCCGCAACGCGTACGCCGGCCACCCCGACCGCTACCCCCGCCTTCCGCTCGACGAGCTGCGCGCCACCGCCCCCGACCTGGTCGTCCTGCCCGACGAGCCCTACCGCTTCACGCGCGACGACGGCCCCGAGGCCTTCCCCGGGACCGCCGCCGCCCTCGTCGACGGGCGCATGCTCACCTGGTACGGGCCGTCGCTGGCCGAGGCTCCGGAGCGGCTGTCCCGGGCCCTGCGAGCAGCGCGCCGCTGACGAGCCCGCGCACGGTGTGGAGGGCGGCCACCATCCAGGCCGCCACGAGGAACGCGTACAGGCCGACCGCCAGCCACCGGAAGGCGGCCAGACCGGTGTGCTGCGCGAGCCCCTCGGCGCCGGTCACACAGGTGCCGACCGGGAAGGTGAACGCCCAGAAGGTCATCGCGAAGCCCATGCCCCGGCGCCGCGCCCGCAGCACCATCGCGCCGGCGAGCGCCAGCCACAGCAGCGCGAAGCCCATGACGGGCACCCCGTAGAGGACGGCGAAGGCGGCGAAGCCGTGCGCGTACGGTTCGGGCAGCACGCCAGGGGCCGCGTCGGCGAACTTGTTCGCGGCGGTCGTCGACTGGCCGAGGGGACCGAGGACCAGGAAGAGGGTGGGAGTGAGCGCGAGCGGCAGCGGACCACCGGTGACGAGCCGCCCGAAGACCAGGGGCAGCACGACCAGGGTGGCGAGCAGGCTGAGGCCGAACAGCGCGTAGCAGCCGATCAGGAGCGTCTGCCGGGCCTGCCCCGGGGGCAGGTGGGGGACGAGCAGCGGGCCGAGGGCGGCGGAGACCATGGGGGCGACCACCGGCAGCAGCCACACCGGGGACGCGCCCTCGATCCGGTGGTGCACCACCATCAGGTACGGGACGGCCACGGCCGCCACCAGGCCGATCAGCGTGCCGGCGCCGAACAGGACGGTGTCGAGCGCGACGGCCGCCGGGAGCCCGATCCAGTCCCGGCCCACGACCAGGGCCCCGCCGCCGACCGCGAGCAGCGCCATCGACAGACAGCCGTAGAACGGGGCCACGGCCGGGTCCATGAGGTGGGCGCGGGCCTGGTCGCGGTGGTGGATCCAGTGCAGCGCGCGGGCCGGGAGCAGCACGAGCAGCATCGCGGACGACAGCGCCCAGACCGCCGCGCAGACGGTACGGAGACCGGGGACGTGCACCGGGAGGGCGGCGCCCGCGGTGGCGACGATCGCCGTGCCCATCACGGAGGCGTACCAGTTGGGTCCGAGGTGACGGACGGAACGGCCCCGGAGGACCGGCCGGGCGCCCGGGGTGGTGGCGCGGGGGACCGGAAGGGCGCCCGGGGTGGTGGCGCGGGGGACCGGAAGGGGGGCCGGGCGGAGAGGTGCGACGCTTGCCATGGCTCCACCGTCGTCCCGTTTCCGGGCCCGGACCAGGGATCATGGGGCTATGACGCCATAAGCTGGGTTTATGAGCAAGGGAACGCGGGACGGTGGTGCCCACGCGGACGAGGGTGCGCACGGGGACGACGGTGCGCACGAGGACGGGTCGCGGGGCGGGGCGTCCCGGAGCGGGTCGGCTCCGGGCGGCGGCCTCGTGCCCCGTGGCGGCCCGGTGTCCCGTGGCGGCTCGGCGCCCAGCGGCGGTCCGGCATCGGTCGGCGCCCCCGCCCCCCGTCCCCACCTCTCCCACCGCGTCCCCGACCTCGGCGCGCTCGAACTGCTCCTCGCCGTCGCCCGGCACGGCAGCCTCGGGGCCGCAGCCCGCGAGGTCGGGATCACCCAGCCCGCCGCGAGCAGCCGGATCCGCTCCATGGAACGGCAGCTCGGGATGGCCCTGGTCGACCGTTCGCCGCGCGGCTCCCGGCTCACCGACGCGGGCGCCCTCGTCACGGACTGGGCGCGGCGGATCGTGGAGGCGGCGGAGGCCTTCGACGCCGGGGCGCAGGCCCTGCGCGGACGGCGCGACTCCCGGCTGCGGGTGGCCGCGTCCATGACGATCGCCGAGTACCTGCTGCCGGGCTGGCTGATCGCCCTGCGCGCCGAACGCCCCGACACCGCCGTGTCGCTCCAGGCCGGGAACTCGGCGGCCGTCGCGGAACGCCTCTTCGCGGGCGACGCGGACGTCGGCTTCGTGGAGGGCCTCGCCGTGCCGGACGGCCTCGACGGCGTGGTCGTCGCCCACGACCGCCTCGCGATCGTCGCCGCCCCCTCGCACCCGTGGGCCCGCCGCCGCGCCCCGCTGGACCCGGCGGAGCTGGCCGCGACCCCGCTGGTGCTGCGGGAGCGCGGCTCGGGCACCCGGCAGGTCCTCGACGCGGCGCTCTCCGCCCACGGCGGCCTCGCGCGGCCGCTCCTCGAACTCGCCTCCACGACGGCGGTGAAGGCCGCCGCCGTCAGCGGGGCGGGCCCGGCGGTCCTCAGCGAGCTCGCGATCACCGAGGAGCTGGCCTCCCGCCGGCTGGTCGCCGTCCCCGTCGAAGGGGTGCTGCTCCGCCGGGACCTGCGGGCCGTCTGGCCCGCCGGCCACCGCCCCACGGGCCCGGCCCGCGACCTGCTCTCCCTGACCCGCGACCGGCCGTAGGCCCGGGCGGTTCCTAAACGCCCGCCGCGCGGTGGGTGATCCGCCCGTCCAGGACCGTCAGCAGGACCGGCAGGTCCGGCAGCTCCGTCGCGGCCGTGGTCAGCGGGTCGCCGCCGAAGACGGCCAGGTCGGCGCGGTGGCCGAGGGCGATCCGGCCCGCCTCGTGCTCCTCGCCCGCCGCGTACGCCGGAGCCGTCGTCAGGCCCCGCAGCGCCTCCAGCGGCGTCAGCGCCTGCTCGGGCCCGTGCGGCGCCCGGTCGAGGTCGCGGCTCGGGCGCCGGTGCCGCGCCCCGGCCATCACGCCGAGCGGCGGGAACGGCGCGATCGGCCAGTCCGAGCCGAGGACCACGGCCGCCCCGGACTCCAGCAGGTCCCGGCAGCGCCACGCGCGCGAGGCGCGCTCCTCGCCGAGCCGGCGCGACCAGTTGTCGGTGTGGTCGGCCCGGGTGAAGTCGCAGCAGTGGGTGGGCTGCATGGAGGCGAGGACGCCCAGCTCGGCGAAGCGGCGCAGGGTGTCGTCCGGGACGGTCTCGATGTGCTCGACCCGGTGCCGCACCTCGCCGCCGCCCGAGGCGCGCGCCTTCTCGACGGAGTCGAGGACGTGCCGGACGGCCGCGTCCCCGATGGCGTGCGTCGCGGTGGGCACGCCCGCCCGGTGCAGCTCGCCGACGATCCGGGTGTACGCCTCGGGGTCCGGCCAGAACGCGTGCGTGGACTCGCCGTGGCAGTCGGGCCGCTCCAGCCACGCGGTGCCGTTGTCGATGGTCCCGTCCATGAAGAGCTTCACGCCGGCGACCCGCCACAGCGCCCCGCCGGTGCCCTGCCGCCCGATCAGGTCCCGGACGCCGTCGGCGTCGGTGCCGGGCTGGCACCAGGGCGCGACCCGCAGCCGCAGCGGCAGCTCACCGGCCGCGTCGAGCTCCCCGTACAGGGCGAGGCTGTCGCCGTTGGCGTCCATGGCGTGGCCGCCGGTCAGGCCCGTGGCGGCCATGGCGCGCAGCGCGGCCGCGAGCCGCTCCCGGCTCTCCTCGCGCGTCGGCCTCGGGGCGACCCGCTCGACCAGCTCGCAGGCGGCGTCCTCCTGGAGGAGGCCGGTGGGGCGCCCGTCGGCGTCGCAGACGACCTCGGCGGAGGCCTGGTCGAAGGTGCGGGGGCCGTCGACCCCGGCGAGTTCCAGGGCCCGGCGGCTGGCGAGGGCCGAGTGGGCGTCGAAGAGCAGCAGGAAGGCGGGCACCCCGTCGAGGACGGAGCCGAAGGGGGCGGTGCCGACGGGCCGGTCGCCGAAGACGTTCGGGTCGAGGCCCCAGCCGAACAGCCACGCCCCGCGCTCCAGGGTCCGCACCTCGCGGGCGAGCGCCTCGCGGACGTCGTCGAGGTCGGCGCAGTACGACAGGTCGAGGCCGTGCGTCAGCTCGGCGCCGGTGACGGGGTGCACGTGCCCGTCGACGAGCCCGGGGGTGACCACGGCCCCCTTGAGGTCGACCACGGTGGTGGCCGGACCGGCGAGCGCCCGGATCTCGCGGTCGTCGCCCAGGGCCGCGATCCGGCCGTCGTCGGAGACGGCGAGCGCGGTCTCCGGCAGGAACGCCCCCGTGCCGGGGTCGAGCAGACGGGCGGAGAGCAGGGCGAGACGGGTGCGCACGGTGGCTCCAGGGAGGGTCGCGGGGTTTTCTTCGGCGGTACGGACACGGGGGGCGGGTACGGGGGGCGGTACGGATACGGGGGGTGGTGCGGGTGCGGGTGGAGGACGGGTCACGCGTGCGGACGGAGCCCCGTACGGATCAGCTCGGCGTCACCGGCAGCGGCGTTCCCGTCAGCACCCCGGCCGCCAGGCCGAGTTCGCGTTCCGCCGTGGTGACGGCCATCCGGGTCACCGCCTCCGGCCGGTTCCCCCGGTCGGTGTTGGCGTGGGCGCCGAGGCCGTCGAGGACCACCAGGATCTGGATGGCCGTCGTGCGCGGGTCGTCCGTGCGGAACTCGCCCCGCTCGACGCCCTCGCGGATGAGCCCTTCGAGGCGGTCGTCGGAGGCGCGCTCCTGCTCGGCGACCCGGTCGCGCAGGACGGGCCGGTAGCGGCTGAGGTGCCGGGCGTTGATCCACAGGCGGCTGATGTCGTCGTACGCCTCTCCGGCCGAGAGGGCGAAGTAGCGCGCGAGGTACTGCACGGGGGTGCCGTGCGGCCGCTCGGCGGGCAGCAGGGAGTCGAGCTCGCCGGTGGAGGCCACGGCGAACGCCTCGGCCACCAGCTCCTCCGCCGAGGGGAAGTAGTGGCTGATCAGACCCGGTCGTACGGCCAGCTCCTCGGCGATCCGCCGCAGCGTGACGCACTCCAGGCCCTCGGTCAGGGCGACCCGGGCCGCGGTCTCCACGATCTCCGCACGCCGGGCTTCCGGAGTTTTCCGAACGCGCTTGCGCTCAACGCTTGACGACATACCGGGGATGCTATTGAGTGTGCGACCAATAAGCAACCAGGTGGGCACCACACGCTTCCGGAGGGCCGCATGGCTTCCACGATCCCCGACCAGAACCCGGCCTCCGGGGCCGCTCAGGTCACCCCTCCGGCCGCCGACCGGCCCGGCCGCGTCGAGGCCCACGGCATCGACCGCATCCCCGACGAGGAGCGCCACGGGCACCCCCGCGAGCTGTTCTCCGTGTGGGCCGCGGCGAACGTCAACTACCTGAGCCTGGTCATCGGCGGCGCCCTCGTCCTCATGGGCCTGACCCTCTGGCAGGCCCTCGGCGTGATCGTCGTGGGCAACCTCTTCTGGGTGCTCACCGGCCTGCTCGCCACCTCGGGCCCGGCCGCCGGCGCGCCCAGCGAGGTGATCACCCGGGCCGTGTACGGCGTCCTCGGCAACCGCGTGAACAACGCGGTCGGCGGCTGGCTGGTCTCCGTCTGCTACTTCGCCCTCAACCTGGCCGCCGCGGCCACCGCCGCCTTCGCGCTCGTGGAGAAGACCGGCACCGCCGTCACCGTCCCCGTCGAGGTGGCCGTCATCGTGGCGATCGCCGCCCTCACGCTGGTCATCAGCGTCTACGGGCACGGCCTGATCGTCAGGCTGTACCTGCCGATCACGCTCGCCCTCGCCGGGGCCTTCGCCGTCGTCGCGTTCGCCGTCCTGCGCCACGCCGACCTCGCGTACGCCCCCGCCGCGCGCCTCTCGGGGGTCGAGCTGTGGTCCCTGCTCCTCGCGGGCACCACGATGATCGCCTCGGGCCCGCTCTCGTACACCACGAGCGCCGACTTCTCCCGCTACCTGCCCCGCACCGCCCCGAAGGGGGCGATCGTCGGCTGGACCGCCCTGGGCGCCTTCCTGCCCAGCGTCGTCGTCTCCTCGCTCGGCGCCCTCGCGGCCACCGCCGTCGACATGACCGACCCGCAGACCGCGCTCCAGGAGATCCTGCCCGGCTGGTTCGTGCCGGTCTTCCTGCTCGCCCTGGTCCTCGGCACCGTCGCCATCAACGCCCTGACCGCCTACAGCGCCGGACTCGCCCTCCAAGCCGTCGGCCTGCGCGTCCGCCGCTCCGTCAGCGTCCTCCTCGACGGCGCGGTGGCCGTCGCCCTGACCCTGTACGGCGTGCTCGTCTCCGACTTCCTGGACACCGTCAGCAACGCCCTCCAGGTGATCACGGTCCTGGTCGGCCCCCTGATGGCCCTCTACGCCACCGACCTCCTGCTGCGCCGCTGCCGCTACGACGGCGTCGCGCTCTCCGACGAGACCCCCGGCAGCCCCTTCTGGTACACCGCGGGCGTCAACCGGGCCGGGGCGCTCGCCCTCGTCTGCGGCGTCGCCGCCGCGTCCCTCTGCGTCAACACCCTCTACACCGGACCGGTGGCCTCGGCCCTCGGCGGCGTCGACCTCTCCCTGCCCGCCGGCATGGGCGTCTCCGCCGCCCTCTACGCCCTCCTGATGCGGGGCGACCGCACGGTGCTCGCCGCCCGCGCGGCCGCCTGATCAGGTACGTCCACCGCCCGCCGCCGCTGCCGCCGCCGCTTCGATCAGTCCCCGCATCACGCGCCGGTCCTCGCCCATCTCCGGGTGCCACTGCACCCCGAGGGCCCAGACCGGGCCGGCCGGCCCCACCGCCTCCACCGCCTCCACCGTGCCGTCCTCCGCGCGGGCCGAGACCGCCAGCCCCGCGCCCAGCCGGTCCACGGCCTGGTGGTGGTAGGTCGGGACCTCGGCCGTCTCCGGCACCAGGGAGGCGTAGCGGGTGCCCGGCACCGGCTCGACCTTGTGCCGGCCGATCACCCCGACCGCCTCCACGTGCCCGTCCAGGTGCTGGACCAGCGTGCCCCCGAGGGCCACGTTCAGGAGCTGCATCCCCCGGCAGATGCCCAGGAGCGGGGTGCCGGAGGCGAGGGCCGCGTCGATCAGGGCCAGCTCCCAGGAGTCCCGCTCCCTGGCCGGGGGACCGGTGCGGGGGTCGGGCTGGGCCCCGTACCGCACGGGCTCGACGTCCGCCCCGCCCGCGACGACGAGCCCGTCGAGCCGGGCCACGACCGCCGCCGCGACGGCCGGCCGGTCCGGCGGGAGCATCACCGCGATGCCTCCGCTCTCCCGCACCAGCCGGGGGTACGGGGCGGGCAGCAGCGCCGCCTCCATGTCCCACACCCCCCAGCGGGCCCGGTCCAGATAGGTGGTCACGCCGATGAGCGGCTCGGACACGAGGATTCCTCCGGAGAGATCGGGACGGCGTCAGCCGCGTTCGAGTTCGGCCTCGGCCGCGGCGAGCGCCGCGAACTCCTCCTCGGGCGCCTTGGCGACCAGGTGGTGCCGACTGTAGAACGCGAAGTAGGCGAGGGCGATCACGTACACCCCGAGCGCCATGAACGCCGCCGTCCGGTCCACCAGGAAGGTCGCCACCAGGGCCGACAGGGCCAGGACGAAGGCCGTCGACGAGGTCGCGACCCCGCCGGGCGTGCGGTACGGCCGGTGCAGGTGCGGCTCGCGGCGGCGCAGCACGATGTGCGAGAGCGCCATCAGGGCGTACGAGATGGTGGCGCCGAAGACCGCGATGTTCAGCATCCGCGCCCCGTTGCCCGTCCCGGCCGCCAGGGCGAAGCCGATCGCGCCCGGGATGAGGAGCCCCAGGTAGGGCGACTTGCGGCGGCTGGTCAGGGAGAGGAAGCGGGGCAGGTAGCCCGCCCGGGAGAGGGCGAAGAGCTGGCGCGAGCCGGCGTAGATGAGGGAGAAGAAGGAGGCGACCAGGCCCGCCAGGCCCGCGTAGTTCACGAACCGGCTGAGCGCCGTCGGCTCCCCGTCGCCCTGGAGCGCCACGACCAGCGGGTTCCCCGCCTCCTGGACGGCGGCCGCGCCGCGCGCCCCGGTGGCGGCGAAGAAGGTCATGACGGCGAGCAGCACCAGCACGCCGAGCGAGATCGCCAGCGCCTTCGGCATCGAGCGGACCGGGTCCTTCGCCTCCTCGGCGGCCAGCGGCACCCCCTCGACGCCGAGGAAGAACCACATGCCGAAGGGGAACGCGGCCCAGATCCCGAGCAGCCCGAACGGCAGCCAGGAGTTCGAGCCGAAGGCCTCGCCGTCCACCGGGATGTCGTTCAGGCCGTCCACGTGGAAGTCGGTGAACGCGCCGAGCGCGAAGACGACCAGGGCCGCGACCGCGATCGCCGTCACGACCAGGCTGAACCGCAGCGCCTCGCCCACGCCCCACAGGTGGATCCCGATGAACAGCACGAAGCAGACCAGATAGACCGGCCAGCCGGACTCCAGGCCGAAGAGCCCCAGGGACTCGACGTAGTCGCCGATGAAGATGGAGATCGCGGCGGGGGCGAGGATGTACTCGATGAGGATCGCGGTGCCGGTGAGGAAGCCGCCCCAGGTGCCGAGCGCCCGGCGGGCGAAGCCGTAGCCGCCGCCCGCCGTGGGCAGGATGGCGGAGAGCTCGGCGAGCGCGAAGACCAGACAGGCGTACATCGCGCCCATCAGGACGGTGGCGACGGCGAGCCCGCCGAAGCCGCCCTTCGACAGGCCGATGTTCCAGCCGGAGAAGTCCCCGGAGACGACGTAGGCGACGCCGAGGCCGGTGAGCAGCAGCCAGCCGGCGCTGCCGCGGCGCAGCGCGCGCCGCTTCAGGTAGTCGTCCTCCGGCGGGGCGCCGCCCCCGGGCGTCTTCCCGGACGTGCTCCCGGTCGTTTCTTCGAGCGTCATGGCAGCGTCAGCTCCCCGCAACGGGCCCAATGGATTGAGGCCATACCTTTGCGCCGGTCCCACGGGAACGCAACCCCCGTGCGTTACTTTCGGGTTACGGGGCCCTCCGCGCGGCACGGGCGCCGCTCACGTCAGGAAGCCCCGCAGCAGCGCCGCCGTGCCCGCGCAGTGCTCCCGCATCACCTCGCGCGCCGCGTCCGCGTCCCCGTCGAGGACCGCCTCCACGAGCGCGGTGTGCTGGTGCTGGGAGTGCTCCAGGTTCCGCACGAGCAGCGGGATGCAGTCGAGCAGGTCGTTCACCGTCGCCCGGACCGCCGCGTACCGCGCCGTCAGGCTCGGCGAGCCGGACAGCTCCGCAAGGGTGAGGTGGAGCAGGGTGTCCTGGCGCCGGTAGTCGCCGAGCGGGGCGTCGTGGGTCGCCGCGAGGGCGGACCGCAGCCGCTCGGCGCCCGCCGCGTCCAGGCCGTGGACCGCGCACAGGCCCGCGGCCCCCACCTCCAGGACCTCCCGGAAGCGCAGGGTGTCCTCCACGTCGACCGAGGCGATCCGGCGCCGCAGCTCGTCCTCGTCGCCCGTCCGGACCCGGGGCAGCACGAACGTCCCGCCGTACCGGCCGCGCCGGCTCTCCACGAGCCCCTGCTCCTGGAGGACCTTCAGGACCTCGCGCAGGGTCACCCGGCTGATCCCCATCCGGTCGGCCAGCTCCCGCTCGGCGGGCAGCCGCTCCCCGTCCGGCACCAGGCCGAGCCGCACCACCTGGAGGATCTGCTCCAGGGCCTCCTCGAACCCGTTGCCCGCCCGCACCGGCCGCAGCACGGGCGTCAGCCGGTCCGCCGATTCACTCGTACTGGCCACGTTCTCGTTTCCTTTCCGCCGGCACTTCCCAAGCAATGGTCTTCCGCAATACCTTATGGCTCCCGGCAGGCCGAAGGAGGAGCAATCCCGTGGCAGACCGCACACCCCCGCTCCGCGTCGAGGAGCTGCGCGCCCTCGTCGCGAGCGGAGAGATCGACACCGTAGTCCTCGCCTTCCCCGACATGCAGGGGAGGCTCCAGGGCAAGCGGTTCGCCGCGCGGTTCTTCCTGGACGACGTCCTCGGACACGGCACCGAGGGCTGCAACTACCTGCTGGCCGTCGACACCGAGATGAACACCGTCGACGGCTACGAGATGTCCTCCTGGGACCGCGGCTACGGCGACTTCGCCATGCACCCCGACCTCACCACCCTGCGCCGCCTCCCCTGGAACGAGGCCACCGCCATGGTGACGGCCGACCTCGCCTGGGCCGACGGCACCCCCGTCACCGCCGCGCCCCGCCAGATCCTCCGCCGCCAGCTCGAACGCCTCGCGGAACACGGGCTCACCGCCCACGTCGGCACCGAGCTGGAGTTCATCGTCTTCAAGGACAGCTACGAGCAGGCCTGGGACGCGAACTACCGGGGCCTCACCCCCGTCAACCAGTACAACGTCGACTACTCCGTCCTCGGCACCGGACGCGTCGAACCCCTCCTGCGCCGCATCCGCAACGAGATGACCGCCGCCGGACTCACCGTCGAGTCCGCCAAGGGCGAGTGCAACCCCGGCCAGCACGAGATCGCCTTCAAGTACGACGAGGCCCTCGTCACCTGCGACCAGCACGCCGTCTACAAGACGGGCGCCAAGGAGATCGCCGCGCAGGAGGGCTGCTCGCTCACCTTCATGGCGAAGTACAACGAGCGCGAGGGCAACTCCTGCCACATCCACCTCTCCCTCCAGAACGCCGCCGGGGAGAACGTGATGGCCGGGGACGACGAGCACGGCATGTCGGAGACGATGCGGCACTTCCTCGCCGGACAGCTCGCCGCCCTCCGCGACTTCTCCCTCCTCTACGCCCCCAACATCAACTCCTACAAGCGGTTCCAGCCCGGCTCCTTCGCGCCCACCGCCGTCGCCTGGGGCCACGACAACCGCACCTGCTCCCTCCGGGTCGTCGGCCACGGACGCTCCACCCGCTTCGAGAACCGCCTCCCCGGCGGCGACGTCAACCCCTACCTCGCCGTCGCCGGCCTGGTCGCCGCGGGACTCCACGGCATCGAGCAGCGCCTCGAACTGCCCGAGCCCTGTACGGGGAACGCCTACGCCGCCGACTACGCCCACGTCCCCACCACCCTGCGCGAGGCCGCCGAACTCTGGGAGACCAGCGAGATCGCCAAGGCCGCCTTCGGCCCCGAGGTCGTCTCCCACTACCGCAACATGGCCCGCGTCGAACTCGACGCCTTCGACGCCGCGGTGACCGACTGGGAACTGCGCCGCTCCTTCGAACGCTTGTGAGGAAAGAGTTGCTCCAGGTACTGAACCCGGCGACCGGGGAAGAGGTCGCCACCGTTCCGGCCGCCACCCCCGCCGACGTCGACGCCGCCGTCGCCCGGGCCGCCGCCGCCCAGCGCGGCTGGGCCGCCGCCGCGCCCGCCGACCGCGCCCGGCTGCTGCGCCGCTTCGCCGCCGCCGTCGACGAACACGTCGAGGAACTGGCCCGGTTGGAGGTCACCGAGGCGGGCCACACCATCGGCAACGCCCGCTGGGAGGCCGGCAACGTCCGCGACCTGCTCGAATTCTCCGCCGGGGGAGTGGAACGCCTCAACGGGCGCCAGATCCCGGTGGCCGGCGGCCTCGACGTCACGATCCTCGAACCCCTCGGGGTCGTCGGCGTCATCGCCCCCTGGAACTTCCCCATGCCGATCGCCGCCTGGGCCGCCGCGCCCGCCCTCGCCGCCGGCAACGCCGTCGTCCTCAAGCCGGCCGAGACCACCCCGCTCACCGCGCTCCGCCTCGCCGAACTCGCCCTGGAGGCGGGCCTGCCCGAAGGGCTCTTCCAGGTCCTCCCCGGCACCGGCCCGGTCGCCGGGAACGCCCTCGTCGAACACCCCGGCGTCGCCAAGATCGTCTTCACCGGCTCCACCCGGGTCGGCAAGGCCATCATGGCCAAGTGCGCCGACCGGGTGAAGCGGGTCACCCTCGAACTCGGCGGCAAGAGCCCCAACGTCGTCTTCGCCGACGCCGACCTGGAAGCCGCCGCGGCCGCCGCCCCGATGTCCTTCCTCGACAACAGCGGCCAGGACTGCTGCGCCCGCACCCGCATCCTCGTCCAGCGGAGCGCGTACGACCGCTTCCTGGAACTGCTCGCCCCCGCGATCGAGGAGATCGTCGTCGGCGACCCCGCCGACGAGCGCACCCAGATGGGCCCGCTGATCTCCCGCGCCCAGCTCGACCGCGTCCGCTCCTACGTCACCGACGACCTCGAAGGCATCCGGGGCAAGGCGCCCGAGGGCCCCGGCTTCTGGTTCCCGCCGACCGTCCTCACCGGCCTGCCCGAGGACGCCCCCTGCGCCGTCGACGAGGTCTTCGGACCCGTCGCCGTCGTCCTCCCCTTCGAGGACGAGGCCGACGCGGTCCGCCTCGCCAACGCCACCGAGTACGGCCTGTCCGGCTCGATCTGGACCCGGGACGTCGGCCGCGCCCTGCGCGTCTCCCGCGCCGTCCGCGCCGGCAACCTCTCCGTCAACTCCCACTCCAGCGTCCGCTACTGGACCCCGTTCGGCGGCTACCAGCAGTCCGGCCTCGGCCGCGAACTCGGCCCCGACGCCCTGACCGCCTTCACCGAAACCAAGAACGTCTTCATCAGCACGGAGGCCTGAACCGCATGACCACCGAAGAGATCATCTGCCGCCGGCTCGTCGGCCGCACCGCCGTCATCACCGGCGCCGGCAGCGGCATCGGCCTCGCCACCGCCCGCCGCCTCGCCTCCGAGGGCGCGAACGTCGTCTGCGGCGACATCGACGAGACCGCTGGCAAGGCCGCCGCCGAGGAGGTCGGCGGCACCTTCGTACGGGTCGACGTCACCGACCCCGAGCAGGTCGAGGCGCTGTTCAGGACGGCCTTCGACACCTACGGCTCCGTGGACATCGCCTTCAACAACGCCGGCATCTCGCCGCCCGACGACGACTCCATCCTGGAGACCGGCCTGGAGGCCTGGAAGCGCGTCCAGGACGTCAACCTCACCTCCGTCTACCTCTGCTGCAAGGCCGCCCTGCCCTACATGCGCCGCCAGGGCCGGGGCTCCATCATCAACACCGCCTCCTTCGTCGCCATCATGGGCGCCGCCACCAGCCAGATCTCCTACACCGCCTCCAAGGGCGGCGTCCTCGCCATGTCCCGCGAGCTGGGCGTCCAGTTCGCCCGCGAGGGCATCCGCGTCAACGCGCTCTGCCCGGGGCCCGTCAACACCCCGCTCCTCCAGGAGCTGTTCGCCAAGGACCCCGAGCGGGCCGCGCGCCGCCTCGTCCACATCCCCGTCGGCCGCTTCGCCGAGGCCGACGAGATCGCCGCCGCCGTCGCCTTCCTCGCCAGCGACGACTCCTCCTTCGTCAACGCCACCGACTTCCTCGTGGACGGCGGCATCGCGGGCGCGTACGTGACGCCCCTCTAGCAGCCACTTCTCCGACAGCCGGGCGTCGCAAGGCGCCCGGCTGTCCGCGTACCGACAGGAGAGTGCCCGTGAGCCACCGGCTCCGCACGTCCGCGGCCGTCGCCGCGCTCGCCCTCACCGCGACCGCCCTCGTCTCCGCCGCCCCGGCCGGGGCACGCCCCGGACCATGCCCCACCCTGAACGTCTCCACCGGCTGGTACGGCGACAACAAGGCCCGGCTCGACCGCCTGATCGCCGACCACTGCGCGGACAGGGGCCGCGAGCACCGCAAGCCCGTCGCCGTCTTCGACTGGGACAACACCGTCATCAAGAACGACGTCGGCGACGCCACCCTGTACTGGCTCCTGCGCAACGACCGCGTCCGCGCGCCCCGCGACGACGACTGGTCCACCACCAGCCGCCACCTCACCCCCGCCGCCGCGACCGCCCTCCGCGCGGCCTGTCCCACCGGCGTGCGCACCCTGCCCACCGCCACCGACACCCGCTGCGCCGACGAGATCCGCTCCGTCTACACCGACGGCGCCACCACCGGCGGCAGGGCCGCGTTCGCCGGCTTCGACCACCGCCGCACGGAACCCCAGTACGCCTGGCTGGCCCAGCTCCTGCGCGGCTGGACCGTCCGCGAGGCCGAGTCCTTCGCGGCCGCCGCCCGCGCCGAGAACCTCGCCGCCCCGCAGGGCGCCACCCAGCAGGTCGGCACCGCCCGGGTCACCGGCTGGATCCGCCACTACGACCAGCAGCGCGACCTGATCGGCACGCTCCGGCGGGCCGGCTTCGACGTCTGGATCGTCTCCGCCTCGCCCGAACCCGTCGTCGACGTCTGGGCCCGGGGCGTCGGGATCGACCCCTCGCACGCGATCGGCATCCGCAACACCACCGAACACGGCCGGCTGACCGCCCACCTCAAGGGCTGCGGCACCGTCCGGGACGGCGAGGACACGATGATCACCTACATCGACGGCAAGCGCTGCTGGATCAACCAGGAGATCCTCGGCGTCCGGGGCCCCGCCGCCGAACGCGTCCAGCCCGCCTCCCGCCGCCAGGTCCTCGCCGCCGGGGACTCCGACACCGACGTCTCCTTCCTGCGGGACGCCACCGGCCTTCGCCTGGTCCTCAACCGCAACAAGAACGAACTGATGTGCCGGGCGTACGAGAACGGCGACGGCCGCTGGCTCGTGAACCCCGTGTTCATCGAGCCGAAGGCCCGGAGGACCGCCCCCTACCCCTGCGCCACCACCGGCTACACGGCGGACGACGGCACGGCGCGGCCGGTCCTCCGGGCCGACGGCAGCGTGATCCCGGACCAGGAGGACACCGTGTACTGACCGCCGGGCCGCCGGGCCGCCGTCCGGCGGATCACCCGGCCTCAGGACCGCGCCGGGTCACCGGGGAGCAGCTCGCGCAGTCCCGCGAGGAGGGTCGGGCAGTCGAGCGGGGACGGGTGCCGGCAGGTCAGGGCGTGGCCGAGCCGGTCGCGCGCCCGTTCCAGGGCCTCGATGCGCAGACCGAGCTCCCGGGTCTTCTCCCGGAGGCGCTCGCGCACGGCACCCGGCTCCTCCTGGAGCAGGTCGCCCAGTTCGTCCAGGGTGAAGCCGGTCGCCCGGGCGTTCAGGATCAGCGCGACGCGGTCGAGGGCGTCCGGCCCGTAGGTGCGCCGCAGGCCGTTGCGCCCGGCCGGCTCCAGCAGGCCCAGCCGCTCGTAGAAGCGCAGCGCCGACGGGGCCACACCCGTGCGGGCGGCCACCTCGGCGATGTCGAGGAGCGGCTCGTCCACGGCTCGTCCCCCCTTGACTTGAACTCGGCTTCAAGTGGCACGGTACCCGAGGGGCCACGGCGGTCGAACCGCTGCCGTCCCTCGCACCCCCGGCGACCGGCCACCCCGAACGAGGAGCACCCGATGGCGAGCACGTTGGCGAACAGGATCCGTCCCGTGGCCGTGGCGGCGATCGCCGCCGTGCGCCGGCCCCTCAGGGTCGAGGACCCGTTCGCCGACGTGCAGGAGGCCACCCGGAGGCACCGGCGCGCCCACCGCTGCGGAGCGTTCGCGTACGGGGAGGCGTCGCTGCCCGCCACCGTCGCGGCGGCGGTCGGGGCCCGGCGGATCGTGGAGGTGGGCACGGCCCTCGGCTACACGGCCGCCGCCATGGCCCACGCGGTGCCGGCCGCGCGGGTGGAGACCGTCGAGAGGGACCCCGACCACGTCCGCCTGGCCAGGGACCGGATGGCCGCCCGGGGCCTGACCGAACGCGTCGAGGTGCTGCACGGCGCGGCCGAGCAGGTCCTGAAGACCCTGGAGAGCGGCGGCTACGACGTGGCCTTCTTCGACGGGTTCACCCCGACCCACGACGTCGTCCTGGAACTCCGCCGCCTGCTGCGGGTCGGCGGGACCCTGATCGCCGGCAACCTCATCCTCGGCCCGGAGCGGGCGGTGACGGACGACCTCGCCGACCCGGAGCGGTGGCACACCCACTCCTTCGGCGAGACCGCGCTCTGCGTCAAGCTCCCCTGACCCGCCGGACAGGCCCTAGAGGAAGGTGCGGCCCTCGCCCCGGTACGTCGGCACGGTCGCCGTGATCCGGTCGCCCTCGACCAGGTGCAGGTTCTCGAACCGCTCGCACATCTCGCCGGCCTTCGCGTGCCGGAACCACACCTTGTCGCCGATCCGCAGGTCGTCGGCCGGCGAACCGAGCAGCGGGGTCTGCACCTCGCCGGCCCCCTCCTGCGGGTCGTACCGCAGCCCCTCCGGCAGGTACGGCACGGGCAGCCGGTCCCGGCCCGCCGCCCCGGAGGCCGGGTAGCCGCCGCCGAGCACGGTCACCACGCCCACGCCCGGCCGCCGGACCACCGGGTGCGCGAAGAGCGCGGCGGGCCGGCCGCTGAAGGACGTGTAGTGGTCGAAGAGGCGCGGCACGAAGAACCCCGAACCGGCGGCGATCTCCGTCACCGCGTCCTCGGCGGCCGTGTGCTGCACGCTGCCGGTGCCGCCGCCGTTCACGAACTCCAGGTCCGGCGCCACCGCCCGCACGGCCCGCACCACGGCCGCCCTGCGCTCCGCCAGCTCCCTGCGGGCGGCGGACTGCATCAGCCGGATCGCCCGCGACCGCAGCGGCCGGCCCGCGACCGCGTCCCCGACCCCCGCGACGTGCCCCTCGTACGCCATGATCCCGACCAGCCGGAACCCCGGCCGCCGCACCACCGAGCGGGCCAGCTCAGCCAGCTCGGCGGGTTCGCGCAGCGGGGAGCGGCGGGCGCCGATCCGGATCCGGCCGCCGAGCAGGCTGAGCGCCGTGTCCAGCTCCAGGCAGACCCGGACCTCCTCCGTCCCGCCCGCGCGGGAGGCGTCGATCAGGTCGAGCTGCGCCACGTCGTCCACCATCACGGTCACGGCGGCGGCCAGCTTCGGGTCCCGCGCCAGCTCCCCGAACCCGGAACGGTCCGCCGACGGGTACGCGAGCAGGACGTCCTCGAACCCGGCACGGGCCAGCCACAGCGACTCTTCGAGCGTGAACGACATGATCCCGGCGAAGCCCTCCCGGGCGAGCGCCCGCTCCAGGAGCGCCCGGCACCGCACGGACTTGCTCGCCACGCGTATGGGCTTGCCCCCGGCCCGGCGCACGAGGTCCGCCGCGTTGGCGTCGAAGGCTTCGAGGTCGACGATCGCCACGGGCGCGTCGAGGTGAGCGGTGGCCCGGTCGTAACGGGCGCGGTCGCCGGCACGGGGAGTCATGGCCCGAGCTTGCCAGACGGGTTTACGGGTGGGTAGCCCCTGAGTTCCCGCGGGGCGGGGAACAGCCCGTAGAGTGACGGGCATTGTCGACACGAGCGGGGGACGGGGATGACCAGCGAGCACCGCCCCACGTCCTCCCGCATCACCGAACTCCTCCTCCCGCCCCACCCGGCGCCTGCGAAGACGGCCGAGCCCGCCCGCCCGGAGCCTTCGAGCACGCCCGCGCCCGGCCGCCCGGAGCCTCTGAACACGGCCGCGCCCGGCCATCCGGCACCTTCGAACACGGCCGCGCCCGCCCACCCGGCGTCCCCGAACACCGCCGCTCCCGGCCACCCCGCGCCGCCGGCCCCCGCCGCCGCGACACGTCCGGGGTCGCCGGACCCGGCCGGGACCACCGTGACCCGCCCCGTGACCTACGACACGGCGTACGACACGGCCGGAAACCCCGCCGCAGCCCGCTCGGCGACGCCGGACGGACCGGCCGGGACCTCCGAGGCCCGCCCGGGAACGCCCGCCGCCGCTCCCCGCCGACCGGCGCCCGGCGACGCCGACCCGCCCGCCGTCGAGACGACGGCCCGCCTCCGTCCGATCCGCCCCACGGACCGCATGCCCCCGCCGGGCCCCCGGGCCGTCCCGCCCCGCCCGTCGTCGGCGCCTTCCGCGTCCGTACGGTCCGCCCGCCCGGCGCCCGGGCAGCCCGCGCCGCCCCGGCCCGCCGAGCGGCCCGGCCCGTCGTCCGCGTTCCCGGCCCCGGCACGTCCGGCGTCCGCCCCGGCGCGTCCGGCCCCCGGACCGGTCGCGCCCCGGCGGCCCGTGACGTCCCGGCCCTCGCCGGGACCGGTGCTTCCGGTGGCAGGGGCACCCGCCCCGGCCCGCCCGGCCGCCCCCACCGCCTTCGCGCCGCCGTCAGCGTCAGCGTCGCCGTCGCCGTACGGCCGTGTCCCCGGCCGCCCCACCGGCCACGCCCTGCCGCCCGAGGCGCCCGTCGAGACCACCACGCGGCTGCGGCCCGTCCGGGAGCGGCGGAGCGCCGGGCGGACGGCCGCGGTCGCCGCCTGCGCCGTGCTCGGCTTCGGGCTCATCGGCGGCGCCCTCGCCGGGGTCTGGCTGGCGGCCTCCGAACCGGGCAAGCCCGCCGAACCCGCCGGGTACGCCGAGGCCAGGGACCTCTGGCACAACGCCCCCGTCGACACCCTCTTCCCCCGCACCCTCGCGGGCCCCGGCGCGGGCCCCGGCTCCGCCGCCCGCACCTGGACCCGGATCGTCGTCGCCCCGGACGCCGCCTGCTCGCCCGCCGTCCTCGCCAAGGGCCTGCTCGCCACCGTCGAGCCGCTCGGCTGCGAACGCGTCCTGCGCGCCACGTACACCGACGCCACCGCCAGCAGCGTGATCACCGTCGGCCTCGTCTTCACCCGCGCCGACGCCACCGCGCAGCGCACCCTCGGCCAGGGCCTCACCGCCCGCCTGGGCCAGGACGTCCCCCCGGCCCTCTCCGGCCCCTCCACCGTCGCCGCCCGCTTCGGCGACCGGCAGCGCGCCAGCTGGTGGACCAGCGCCCCCGCCGACCTCCCCGTCGTCGTCACCGCCGTCTCCGGCTTCGCCGACGGCCGGACCGTCGACGCCCCCCAGCCCGCCGACCGGGCCATGGCCAAGGGCCGCACCGACGCCGTCGCCCAGTCCGGCCTCGGCCACGAGGCCAGGGGCATCACCGAGCGCCTGGAACGCCTGCTGCGCACGACCGCCGTCACGGCGGCCCAGGAGAAGACCCGGTGAACCGATCCGTCCGCCGGCGCGCACGCGGCGGCGCGGCCGTCCTGCTCGCCGCCGCCTTCTCCGTCCTGCCCGCCACCACCGCGCCCGCGCACGCCGACACCATCCGGGCCCGCCAGTGGGGCCTCGAAGCCCTCCACACCGCCGAGGCCTGGCGCACCACCAAGGGCGAGGGCGTCACCGTCGCCGTCCTCGACACCGGCGTCGACGCCGACCACCCCGACCTCGAAGGCTCCGTCCTGCCCGGACACGACCTCATCGGCTTCGGCGCCGAACGGGGCGACCGCGCCTGGGCCCGGCACGGCACCGCCATGGCCGGGATCATCGCCGGGCACGGCCACGGCCCCGACGGCCGGGACGGCGTCCTCGGCGTCGCCCCCGAGGCCGGGATCCTGCCCGTACGGGTCATCCTGGAGTCCTCCGACAAGGCCCGCGACAAGGCCCGCAAGAGCCGCGGCACCGCCCTCGCCCAGGGCATCCGCTGGGCCGCCGACCACGGCGCCGACGTCATCAACCTCTCCCTCGGCGACGACTCCGAGTCCGCCCACCCCGACGCGGGCGAGGACGCCGCCGTCCAGTACGCCCTGTCCAAGGGGGTCGCCGTCGTCGCCTCCGCCGGGAACGGCGGCGAGAAGGGCGACCACGTCTCGTACCCCGCCGCCTACCCCGGCGTCATCGCCGTCACGGCCGTCGACCGCTACGGGACCCGCGCCTCCTTCTCCACCCGCCGCTGGTACGCCACCGTCAGCGCCCCCGGCGTCGACATCGTCATCGCCGACCCCGACCGGCGCTACTACGAGGGCTGGGGCACCAGCGCCGCCGCCGCGTTCGTCTCGGGAGCCGTCGCCCTCGTCCGGGCCGCCCATCCCGACCTCACCCCGGCCCAGATCAAGACCCTCCTCATCGACACCGCGCGCAGCCGGCCGAAGGACGGCCGCAGCGACGCCAAGGGGTACGGGACGGTCGACCCGGCCGCGGCGATCGAGGCGGGCGCCCGCCTGAAGGGCGGCGACCCGAAGAACACCGCCGCCGGCTACCGGGGGAGCCACTTCGGCCCCGGCCCCACCGCCCCCGCCGAGGAGCCCCGCTCCTTCGGCCTGCTCGCCCCGCTCCTCGGCGGCCTCGGCGCCCTGCTGCTCCTCACCGCCGTGGTGCTCCGGCGCGCCCACCGCTCCGGCTGACACCCGGCGGGCCGGACCCGCGGACCCGGGGGCTAGGCTCGGGGCGTGGCGCTCAAGAACATCCCGGACCCCGGTTTCTCCGACGACGACGGCACCGCCGACCCGCGGCTCACCGCGGCCCTCGCGGCCTGGGCGGAGGACAGAACCGCCCACGGACCCGTCCTCGAGGCGCTGCGGGAGGCCCGGCTGCTCGTCCCCGTGGTCGCCGTCCTCGGCGAGGTCGAGACCGACGAGAACGGCCTGCGCCGCGAGAAGACCAGCGACATGGCGGTCCCGACCCTCACGGCCGGTGACCGGCGGGCCCTGCCCGCCTTCACCTCGACCGCCTCGCTCGCCCTCTGGGACCCGCAGGCCCGGCCCGTGGCCGTCCCGCTGCACCAGGCGCTCCAGGCCGTCGCGCACGAGAAGGCGGACACGCTCCTCCTCGACCTCGCGGGCCCCGTGCCGTACCAGGTCACCGGGCCGGCCCTGCTCGCCCTCGCCGAGGGCCGCGCCAGCGCCGACCCGCTCGACGACCCCGCCGTGCGGGAGGCGGTCCGGGTCGCCGTCGCCGCCGAGCCCGCCGTGCTCCGGGCCCACCTGGGCCCCGGCGCCGCCGACGGCACCCTCGCCCTGGTCCTCGCCGGGGACGCCTCCCCGGCGGAGGCCGCCCAGAGCGTGGCGCGCGCCCTGGCCGCCGACGAGACGCTGAGGGCCCGCCTGGTGCGGGGCCTCGACCTGGCACTCCTGCCGGCCTCGGCCACGCCTCCGGGCGAGCCCTTCTACGTACGGAACGTCTGAACGGCCCTGGCCGTACACCGGCCCCGTGGCTGTCGTCTTCCGGGGGGCGACCCCCGTACCCCCGTGAGGGGTCCTAGCCGTACACCGGCCCCGTGTACTTCTCGCCCGGACCCTGGCCCGGCTCGTCCGGGATCAGGGAGGCCTCGCGGAAGGCGAGCTGGAGGGACTTCAGGCCGTCGCGCAGGGGCGCGGCGTGGAAGGAGGAGACCTCCGTCGCGCCGGCGTCGAGCAGGCCCGCGAGCGCGTGCACCAGCTTGCGGGCCTCGTCGAGGTCCTTGTGCTTGTCGCCCTCCTCGGTGAGGCCGAGCTTCACCGCGGCGGCGCTCATCAGGTTGACGGCGACGGTCACGATCACCTCGACCGCCGGGACCTCGGCGATGTCGCGGGTCATGGCCTCGAAGTCGGGGGTGTCGGAGGAGTCGGGGGACTCGTTCTGGGGCGTCTCGCTCATGCCCCACACGATATGCCGCTCCGTCCCGCACGTGGAGCGGCCGTCCCCGTTCGCAAACACGGACAGGCCCTGCTAACCTTGTGTAACGACCGGCTGGACACATGTGTGCCCGGCCCACAAGTGGAGGCTCCGTTCTCCCACCTGACCGCCCTCACGGGTGGCGGGTCACCGGTCAGGTGGCGCCCATCGTTCCGTACGGACGATGGAGCCGCCCGATGTGCGCCCCGCGGTTGACCGCGGCGGTGCTCCGGTATTTCCATGGAGCCCCGCCTGTGTCCCGTCCGGGGCATTTTTGATGTACCGGCTCGGTTGGTCTCAGAAACAGACGTTGCGCGTCCGTCCGCCAGGCGGTCGTGTGGTGCTACCGAGGAGGATCCATCAGCGCCGAGCCCCGCATCAACGACAGGATTCGCGTTCCCGAGGTGCGACTTGTCGGACCCAGCGGCGAGCAGGTCGGGATTGTTCCGCTTGCCAAGGCCCTGGAGCTCGCACAGGAGTACGACCTCGACCTGGTCGAGGTCGCGGCGAACGCCCGTCCGCCCGTGTGCAAGCTCATGGACTACGGGAAGTTCAAGTACGAGTCGGCCATGAAGGCCCGTGAGGCGCGCAAGAACCAGGCGCACACGGTCATCAAGGAGATGAAGCTCCGGCCGAAGATCGACCCGCACGACTATGACACCAAGAAGGGTCACGTCGTCCGGTTCCTCAAGCAGGGCGACAAGGTCAAGATCACGATCATGTTCCGTGGTCGTGAGCAGTCCCGCCCCGAGCTCGGTTTCCGGCTGCTGCAGCGGCTGGCGTCGGACGTCGAGGAGCTCGGCTTCATCGAGTCCAACCCGAAGCAGGACGGCCGGAACATGATCATGGTTCTCGGTCCGCACAAGAAGAAGACCGAGGCCATGGCCGAGGCGCGTGAGGCCCAGGCCGCACGCAAGGCCGAGCGCCAGGGCGTCACCGCCGAGGAGACCCCCGAGGCTCCGGCACCCGAGGCCGAGGCTCCGGCCGAGACCCCCGAGGCGTGACCCGAGGGGCTGCCACCCAGGCAGCCCCGGGCCCCGCCCGGACCCACCGAACAAAGAATTGACGCTCCCGGACGTCCGGTGCCCGCACCGGGGGGAGCGCCACTGACGAGGAGATACGGCGCGATGCCGAAGAACAAGACGCACTCCGGTGCCAAGAAGCGCTTCAAGGTCACCGGCTCCGGCAAGATCCTGCGCGAGCGCGCCGGCAAGCGCCACCTGCTCGAGCACAAGTCGTCCAAGCTGACCCGTCGCCTCACCGGCAACGCGGAGATGGCCCCGGGCGACGCGGCCAAGATCAAGAAGATGCTGGGCATCTGATCTGATCACCCGCCCTCGGCGACGAGGGCCACCGGCCAGGTCCGGGACCCATTCGTTTTTCGGGTCGTGTGAGTCCAACCACGACCCCGCTACAAGGAGTTAACAAGTGGCACGCGTCAAGCGGGCAGTCAACGCCCACAAGAAGCGCCGGGCGATCCTCGAGCAGGCCTCCGGCTACCGCGGTCAGCGTTCGCGCCTGTACCGCAAGGCCAAGGAGCAGGTCACCCACTCGCTGGTCTACAACTACAACGACCGCAAGAAGCGCAAGGGCGACTTCCGTCAGCTGTGGATCCAGCGCATCAACGCCGCTGCCCGCCTGAACGGCATGACGTACAACCGCCTCATCCAGGGTCTGAAGGCCGCCAACATCGAGGTGGACCGCAAGATCCTCGCCGAGCTGGCCGTCAACGACGCCAACGCGTTCGCCGCCCTCGTCGAGGTCGCGCAGAAGGCCCTCCCGGCCGACGTCAACGCCCCGAAGGCCGCCGCCTGATCTTCCAGGCCGCAGTACCTCCGCCCGGACCCGCAGACGCTCACGCGCCTGCGGGTCCGGGTGCGTCGGCCCCCTGAACCACCCGGCCCCCGCAGCCCCGGCCCCGAAGAGAGAACCGCCGCACGCCATGGTCACCCCCGAGCTGATCTCCCCGCGTTCCCCGCGCGTCGTCGCCGCCCGGCGGCTCGCCAAGCGCAACTTCCGGGGCAAGGACCGCCTCTTCATCGCCGAGGGCCCCCAGGCCGTCCGCGAGGCCGTCGAGCACCGGGGGCCCGGCGGGGAGCCCACCCTCGTCGAGCTCTTCACCACCGTCGAGGCAGCCGAGCGCTACGCCGCCATCGTCGACGCGGCCCGCGCCGCCGGGGCCCGCGTCCACCACGCCTCCGACGCCGTCCTCGCCGAGGTCTCCCAGACCGTCACCCCGCAGGGGCTCGTCGGCGTCTGCCGGTTCCTCGACTCGCCGTTCGAGGAGATCGTCGCGGCCCGCCCCAAGCTGGTCGCCGTCCTCGCCCACGTGCGCGACCCCGGGAACGCCGGCACCGTGCTGCGCTGCGCCGACGCGGCCGGCGCCGACGCCGTCGTCCTCACCGACGCCTCCGTCGACCTCTACAACCCCAAGTCCGTGCGCGCCTCCGTCGGTTCGCTCTTCCACCTGCCGGTGGCCGTCGGCGTCCCCGTCGAGCAGGCCGTCGCCGGACTCAAGGCCGCGGGCGTGCGGATCCTCGCCGCCGACGGGGCCGGGCGGGACGACCTCGACGACGAGCTGGACGCCGGCACCATGGGCGGGCCCACCGCCTGGATCTTCGGCAACGAGGCCTGGGGGCTGCCCGAGGAGACCCGGGCCCTCGCCGACGCCGTCGTCCGCGTCCCGATCCACGGCAAGGCCGAGAGCCTCAATCTCGCCACCGCCGCCGCGGTCTGCCTGTACGCCTCCGCGCGCGCCCAGCGCCCCCGTACCTCCGCCTGAGAGAACCCGGAAGGGACCGTTCCGCCCCGCCCGCCCAGTAGAGTGGCGCACTCGGGTGGCCCACTGCGCTACACGGAGGGGTGGGGTACGGGGATGACGGCCGGCACGGACAGTCCCGCACAGGCACGGAGCGACGGCCCGCACGCCCCGGAACGGGCCGAGCCCACGGGCACCGCGGCCCGTACCGACGCCGGCTTCGCCGGCCTCCTGCCCGACGACCTGCCCGACGGGCTCGTCGTCGCCGACGGGAACGGCCGCGTCGTCTGCTTCAACGCCGCCGCCGCCCGCATCACCGCCGTCCCCGCCGACCGGGCCCTCGGCCTCCCCCTCGACCTGGCGCTGCCCCTGGAGGACCTCAAGGGCCGCCGCTGGTGGCCGCTGACCGACCCGTACGGCGGACTCGCCACCCGCAGCGGGCAGCCCGAGCGCAACCTGCTGCTCCCCGGCGGCCGCGAGGTCCTCGTCTCCGCCCGCTACGTCCGCGAGCACCCCACGGGCCCCGTCCGCCGGGTCGTCGTCTCCCTGCGCGGCACCGAGGCCCGCCGCCGCACCGAGCGCAGCCACGCCGAGCTCATCGCCACCGTCGCCCACGAGCTCCGCTCCCCGCTCACCTCCGTCAAGGGCTTCACCGCCACCCTCCTCCACAAGTGGGAGCGGTTCACCGACGAGCAGAAGCGGCTGATGCTGGAGACCGTCGACGCCGACGCCGGCCGCATCAAGCGGCTCATCGCCGAACTCCTCGACATCTCCCGGATCGACTCCGGCCGCCTGGAGGTCCGCCGCCAGCCCGTCGACATCGCGGCGGCCGTCGGCCGGCACGTCCACGCCCACACCACCGGCGGCCAGTCCCCGGACCGCTTCTTCGTACGGATCAGGCCGCAGCTGCCCCCGCTCTGGGCCGACCCCGACAAGATCGACCAGATCCTCGGCAACCTCCTCGAAAACGCGGTGCGCCACGGCGAGGGAACCGTCACCATCGAGGTGGCACCCACCACGGCGGGCGACGACGGAGAAGAGGGAACGGAGGTCACCGTGAGCGACGAGGGCCCCGGCATCCCCGAGGAGTCCATGAGCCGCGTCTTCACCCGCTTCTGGCGGGGCAGCAAGCGCGGCGGCACCGGTCTCGGCCTCTACATCGTCAAGGGCGTCGTCGAGGCCCACGGCGGAACCATCACCGTCGGACGGGGCCCCCGCGGCGGGGCCGAGTTCCGATTTATCCTGCCCGTCGGCACCCCGGCCCACCTCCTCTGACGTCTCGCCCCGCGAGACCGGAGACCATCAGGAGCCGTCCGGCCTGCCCACGGGCTCATCCGCGTCCCCCCGCCCCGTTAGACTCGACCTTTGGCACGTTTGCGCCCTTGACGTCGAGCGGGGCCGCCCAGCCAAGCCAACGGAAGCACGGGAAGAGATGTCCGCACCCAATAAGTCGTACGACCCGGTTGAGGTCGAGGCACTGAAACCGGAAGAGATCGAGCGCATGCGGGACGAGGCGCTCGCCGCCTTCGCCGCCGCGGGCGACCTCGACGCGCTCGCGCACGCGAAGACCGCGCACACCGGTGGCACCTCGCCGCTGGCGCTCGCCAACCGGGAGATCGGCGCCCTGCCCCCGCAGGCCAAGGCCGCCGCGGGCAAGCTCGTGGGCCAGGCCCGCGGCGTCGTCTCCAAGGCCCTCGCCGCCCGCCAGGGCGAGCTGGAGGCCGAGCGCGACGCCCGCGTCCTCGTCGAGGAGGCCGTCGACGTCACCCTGCCGTACGACCGCGTCCCGGCCGGCGCCCGCCACCCGCTGACCACCCTCATGGAGCGCGTCTCCGACGTCTTCGTCTCCATGGGGTACGAGATCGCCGAGGGTCCCGAGGTCGAGGCGGAGTGGTTCAACTTCGACGCCCTCAACTTCGTCCCGGACCACCCGGCGCGCCAGATGCAGGACACCTTCTTCGTCGAGGGGCCGGAAGGCACCACCGGCGACGAGTCCGGCGTCGTCCTGCGCACCCACACCTCCCCGGTGCAGGCCCGCACGCTCATCGACCGGGAGCCCCCGGTCTACGTCGTGTGCCCCGGCCGCGTCTACCGCACCGACGAGCTCGACGCCACGCACACCCCGGTCTTCCACCAGATCGAGCTGCTCGCCGTCGACGAGGGCCTCACCATGGCCGACCTCAAGGGCACCCTCGACCACATGGTCCAGGCGCTCTTCGGCCCGGACATGAAGACCCGGCTGCGCCCGAACTTCTTCCCGTTCACCGAGCCGTCCGCCGAGATGGACATGCTCTGCTACGTCTGCCGCGGCGAGTCCGTCGGCAACCCGGACCGGCCCTGCCGCACCTGCGGCAGCGAGGGCTGGATCGAGCTCGGCGGCTGCGGCATGGTCAACCCGAAGGTGCTCGTCGCCTGCGGCGTGGACCCCGAGAAGTACAGCGGATTCGCCTTCGGGTTCGGCATCGAGCGGATGCTGATGTTCCGCCACAACGTCGAAGACATGCGAGACATGGTCGAGGGTGACGTCCGGTTCACCCGGCCGTTCGGGATGGAGATCTGATGCGGGTCCCGCTTTCTTGGCTGCGGGAGTACGTCGACCTGCCGGCGACGGAGACCGGCCGAGACGTCCAGGCCAAACTCGTTTCGGCAGGCCTGGAGGTCGAGACCGTCGAGCGGCTCGGCACCGGCCTGTCCGGCCCCCTGGTGGTCGGCAGGGTCCTCACCATCGAGGAGCTGACGGAGTTCAAGAAGCCCATCCGCTTCTGCACCGTCGACGTCGGCGACGCCAACGGCACCGGCGAGCCCCAGGAGATCATCTGCGGCGCCCGGAACTTCGCCGAGGGCGACAAGGTCGTCGTGGCCCTGCCCGGCGCCGTCCTCCCCGGCGACTTCCGGATCGCCGAGCGCAAGACGTACGGCCGCGTCTCCCGGGGCATGATCTGCTCCGGCGACGAGCTCGGCATGGGCGACGACGGGACGCACGGCATCATCGTGCTGCCGCCGGAGCACGAGGTCGGCACCGACGCCACGGTCCTCCTGGAGCTGTTCGACGAGGTCCTGGACATCGCCGTCACCCCGGACCGCGGCTACTGCCTCTCGATGCGCGGCGTCGCCCGCGAGACGGCCACCGCCTACGGCCTGCCGCTGCGCGACCCGGCGCTGCTCGACGTGCCCGCGCCGAACTCGTACGGCCACCCGGTCCAGATCACCGACCCGATCGGCTGCGACCGCTTCACCGCGCGCACCGTCGTCGGCCTGGCCCCCGAGGCCCGCTCCCCGATCTGGCTCCAGCGCCGCCTCCAGAAGGCCGGCATGCGCCCGATCTCGCTGGCCGTCGACGTCACCAACTACGTGATGCTGGAGCTCGGCCAGCCGCTCCACGCCTACGACCGCACCCGGCTCGACGGCCCCATCGGGGTCCGCCGCGCCGAGGCCGGCGAGAAGATCACCACCCTCGACGGCACCGTGCGCGTCCTGGACGCCGCGGACCTGGTCATCACCGACAACCGCGGCCCGATCGGCATCGCGGGCGTCATGGGCGGCGCCAACACGGAGATCGCCGACCCGGTCACCGACCCGGAGACCGGCGTCGTCACCGGCACCTCCGAGGTCGTCATCGAGGCCGCGCACTTCGACCCGATCTCGATCGCCCGCACGGCCCGCCGCCACAAGCTGGCCTCCGAGGCGTCCAAGCGCTTCGAGCGCGGCGTCGACCCGCAGGCCGCCGCCGCCGCCGCGCAGCGCACCGTCGACCTGCTCGTGCTGCTCGCGGGCGGCACGGCCGAGGCCGGCGTCACCGAGGTCGTCGCCCCGTCCGCGCCCCGGACGATCGTCGTCCCGGCGGACCACCCGGACAAGGTCGCGGGCGTCGCCTACGGCCGCGAGACCGTCGTCCGCCGCCTCCAGGAGGTCGGCTGCGACGTCTACGGCCAGGACGAGCTGATCGTCACCGTCCCCTCGTGGCGGCCCGACCTCAACGAGCCGAACGACCTGGCCGAAGAGGTCATCCGTCTGGAGGGCTACGAGAACCTGCCCTCCACGCTGCCCAAGCCCCCGGCCGGCCGCGGGCTCACCGAGCGCCAGCGCGTCCACCGCCGCGTGGGCCGCGCCCTGGCCGGCGCCGGCTACGTCGAGGCGCTGAACTACCCGTTCCTCGGCGAGCAGGTCTTCGACCAGCTCGGCCTGGACGCGGACGACGTCTCCCGCCGCGTGGTGAAGCTGGTCAACCCGCTCTCGGACGAGGAGCCCGCGCTCCGTACGACGCTGCTCCCGGGCCTGCTCGGGGCGCTGCGCCGCAACGACAGCCGCGGCAGCCACGACCTGGCGCTCTTCGAGACCGGCCTGGTCTTCCTGGCCGGCGAGCGTCCGGGCGTCGCCGTCCGCCTCGGCGTCGACCGGCGCCCCACGGACGAGGAGATCGCCGAGGTCAACGCGGCCCTGCCCGCGCAGCCCCGGCACGCCGCCGTCGTCCTCGCCGGCGCGCGCGAGCAGGCCGGCTGGTGGGGCAGGGGCCGCCCGTCCGACTGGGCGGACGCGGTCGAGGCCGCCCGCACGGTCGCCCGCGAGGCCGGCGCCGAACTGATCGTGCGCCAAGGCCAGTACGGCCCGTGGCACCCGGGCCGCTGCGCCGAGCTGCTCGTCGTCGTCGACGGCGAGGAGCGCACGGCGGGCCACGCGGGCGAGCTGCACCCGCGCGTCGTGAAGGCCTTCGGCCTGCCGGCCCGGACCAGCGCGATGGAGCTCGACCTCGACCTGGTCGAGGCGGCGTCCGAGGGTCCCCTCAAGGCCCCCCGGATCTCCTCCTTCCCGGTCGCCACCCAGGACGTCGCCCTGGTCGTCGCCGACGGCGTCCCGGCCGCCGCGGTCGAGACCGCCCTGCGCGAGGGCGCGGGCGAACTCCTGGAGTCCATCCGGCTGTTCGACGTCTACACCGGCGACCAGCTCGGCGAGGGCACCAAGTCCCTGGCGTACGCCCTGAAGTTCCGCGCGCCGGACCGCACCCTGACGGTCGACGAGGCCTCCGCGGCCCGCGACGCGGCCGTCGCCCTGGCCACCGAGCGCACCGGCGCCGTCCTGCGCGGCGCCTGACCTCGCGGCGGCACCCAGCGGTGACCAGGAGGGCCGCCCCGGAGACCTGCTCCGGGGCGGCCCTCCGTCGTTTCCGGAAGGCCCGTGTCGCGTACGCCCTTACGGGCCTCGCGCGTCCGTACCGATGGCGCGGCCCCGGCGAAGGGCGGCGCGCCGGAGGTGCTCACTCCTTCGGGTGAGATCGTCGGGGGGTGTTCCGCCGGGGTGGGTGCGGTCGGGAGAATCGACGCGGCCGCAGGGGCGGACCTGCGTGCCGCGGCGCCTTCGGGTGCCGTCGGGGCTCGGGAAGGGCCGTGCATGATCCGTACGAGGTCGTTGGACTCCGATGGCTCCCGGCTCCGCCGGCTGGCCCCGCTCGCTCTTCCCGCCGCCTGGGGCGCGGTGGCCGTGGCGTGGAGGTTCGCCTGTCCGCCGGCCAGGGAGCCGGGGCTGCCGATACGGATCGCCACCAGCGCCGTCTTCCTCTCCGTCGGCATCGGCCTCGTCCTCGGCGTCCGTCGCGGGCTCATACGCGAGCTGGCCCGGGCGCGGGCCGTCGCGGCCGCCACCCAGCAGGTGCTGCTGCGACCGCCGCCGGGCCGCCTCGAAGGGCTGACCCTGGCCGCCGGGCAGCTCTCCGCCTCCCGGGGCGCGTCCGTCGGCGGGGACCTGTACGAGGCGGTGGCCACCCCCTACGGGGTGCGGATCGTCGTCGGGGACGTCCGGGGCCACGGGCTCGCCGCGCTCGGCGCCGTGGTCGCGGTGCTCGGCAGCTTCCGCGAGGCCGCCCACGACGAGCCCGAACTCGCCGGAGTGCTGCGGCGGTTGGAGCGGGCACTCGAACGGCACCTGCGGGAACGGGCCCGGGACGAGCACCCGGCGCGGGCCGGGACGGACCCCGAACACCCGGCGGCGGAGGAGTTCGTGACCCTGCTGCTCCTGGAGATCGGGCCCGACGGGCGGCTCTCCGTGTTCAACTGCGGCCACCCCGTCCCGTACCGCCTCGGCCGGAAGGCGGAACGCCTTCCCGTGGGGGACCCGCTGCCCCCGCTCGGAGTGCTGCCGCTGCCCGTCGGCCTCGCGCCGTACACGGCGGCCCGGCTGCTGCCCGGCGAGACCCTCGTCCTGCACACCGACGGCGCGGAGGAGGCCCGGGACCACCGGGGCCGGTTCTTCGCGCTCGACGCCGCCCTCGCCGGGCCGCCGGGCGAGGCGCCCGCGGCGCTTGTCCGACGGGTCCACGCGGAGCTGCTGCACCACACGGGCGGCCGGCTCGCCGACGACATCGCGCTCCTCGTCGTACGGAACGACCGCGCCAGGGTGCCGGCGCAGCCCGCCGAACCCGGGCTGCGCCGCCCCCGGCCCGCCCCCTCCTCCCACTGTTGAGAGGAGGGGCCGGTGCCGGCGCCGCCCGCCCCGCCACGGAGTGTCGGGCAGATCAGCGGGGCGGGCGACGCGGACCGGGCGGCCGCACTGTACGAGGGGGAGCCGGCGGCCCGGTCGTCGCCTTGCGGCGAGAAGCACAGTCAACCGGGGCCGGGACGGGCGCGGCAGAGCGCGCGGGCCGTGAGAACGGGTGCTTCGTTCACACCCCGTGCGAAATC